>JAENVV010000154.1 GCA_016650365.1 Acidimicrobiia bacterium | reverse complement strand
GTCGGTCCGGCAGAAGGACCCGGCGATGACCGCCGCCCGCAAGTTATCGATCTGGGTCTATCAGATTGGAGTGATTCGGCGAGGCCCTGACCTCCAGACGCACACGGAGTCGATGGACTACCTCGGTCGGCTCGGGTTCAAGGTCAATCCAGCCTCCCGATCGGTATCTGATCTCGATGGCGTCAAAGCCTTCGTCAACGAGGCCGATCAAAGTCGACACAACCGTGACTATCAAACCGATGGAGTTGTGATCAAAGCCGACCTCCTGGCGGACCAGCAGCAGGCCGGATTCACTGCCAGGGCTCCGCGCTGGGCCATCGCCTACAAGTTCCCACCCGAGGAACAGACCACCATCTTGCGTGACATCGCCATCAACGTCGGGCGCACCGGGGCGGTGACTCCCTTCGCCGTGCTTGAACCGGTGTTTGTTGGCGGAGCCAATGTCGGCATGGCCACGCTGCACAACGCCGATCAGGTAAAGGCCAAAGGGGTCCTCATCGGTGACACGGTGGTGGTCCGTCGGGCCGGGGACGTCATCCCTGAGGTGGTCGGCCCGGTTCCCTCGCTTCGCACGGGCAACGAGACCGAATGGACCATGCCGGCCGAATGCCCATTTTGTGGATACGCCATCGTCAAGCCCGAAGGCGAAGCCGTCGCCCGCTGCACAGGTGGCCTGGTATGTCCGAGTCGCCTGCGAGAGTGGCTGGCGTACTTCGCAGGCCGATCCGCCATGGACATCGATGGCATGGGCTACAAAACCATCCAGTTGCTCATCGACCGTCAACTCATCGAAGGTCCGGCCGGGATCTTCATGCTCAAACGGGATGACTTCGCCGACATCGACGGCTGGGGTGACGTCTCGATCAGCAACCTCATGTCCGGCATAGAAGCAGCCCGCGACCGGCCACTCGCCCGGCTGATCATCGCACTCGGGATCCGCCATGTCGGACCGGCGGCGGCAAAGGAATTTGCCAGGACCTACCGCGATATCGATCGTCTCATGAACGCGAGTGAGGAAGAACTGTCCGGGTTGGAGGGCATTGGCCCCAAGATTGCTGCGGCCTGGGTTGAATGGGCATCGCAACCGGAGAACCGGGAACTGATCGAGGCGTTTCGGAAGGGAGGCGTGCGACTCACTGACCCTGAGCCCGAAGGCGGGACCAGCGATCTTCTGGCAGGCTTGACCTTCGTCATTACCGGGACCCTGGAGGGCATGAGCCGCGACGAAGCCAAAGCCAGGCTCGAAGCGGCCAGCGCCAAGGTCACGAGCTCGGTATCCAAAAAGACGACGGCGTTGCTGGCCGGGTCGGCGGCCGGTTCAAAACTCGCCAAAGCCGAGGAGCTCGGAGTCCCGGTCATCGACGAGGCTATCTTTGAGCGGCTTCTATTGGAAGGCCCGGGCGTGCTCGGATCATGAAACGAACCAGGGTTGTTCTCATCACCGTTCTGGCCTTGGTCGTTGCGGCGTGCGCCGGCACCGCGACCACAACAACAACGATGAACATTGACGGCGTGCCCCCAGGCACCAGCGCCTCCGGTGACGCCGGTACGTCAGATCTCGTCCCGGGAGCACCTGGCGCCACCATCCCGGGCACCAGTGTTCCAGAAGAGGCCAGCCCGCCAGGCGTCATCGAAACCTTTGCCGATCTCGGAGCCGATCACCTGTCAGACGCCGAAGCAGCCGGTGTGATCAACGGGACGGTCGCCGCGCCGGAGTACAACTCTGTTCCACCTACCTCAGGGACCCACACGCCGGCCTGGGCGCAGTGTGGGATTTATCGTCAGCTGATTCCCGACGCTGTCCAGGTGCATTCCCTTGAACACGGTGCCGTCATCATTCAATACACGCCGGGATGGGACCCGGCCGATATCGAGGTACTCGAGAGTTTCGCGCGGGATAAGGCAAGCCACATCGTCGTCGCCCCCTACGAAGGGCTTGCAACGCCAATTGTGCTCACGGCCTGGACCGTACGCCTGCAATTAACGAATCTCGATCTCGACGCGATTGAAGAGTTCTGGTTGGATTATGCCAACGAGGGGACCGAGCGGGTGCCGTGCCCGCTCGAGATCGACGAGGCCGAAGCTGCCCGTGCCTGAATCCGGGGTGTCTATCCAACCCGGAACGAGAACTCGTAGACACCCGGGTCGGGGATGCCCAGCTTTGTGTCCCAAACGATCCGGACCCGCTGCTGTCCGGGCTGCCATTCACTGAGCAGGGATCCCTGGGCGGACGGCCGCCATGAGTACTGACCGGTTGCTTCGATGACGACGATCTCCGATTCGGGAACCCGCACCCAGTTGGCGCTCAGGTCGCCCGAGCCCCGATAGTCGATCCAGATCTCAACCCGATAATCAACTGGAACGTCAACCTCAATTGAGGTTTGCCGGGGTACCTGGCTGTCGGGCTCGGGTCGGAGGCCTTCAAGGACTTCGGGCCGACTGGCCTCTGACGTGGTGGCGCTGGTCAGCGCCCACCCGATTCCCATCACACCTAGAAGCAGCATGGCCAGGCCTATGTACACAAGGCGATATTGTCGGTCCGTCATCACCGGCGAGTCTAAAGGGGTCCGGCCTCAACCAGGTCGGCGGGCGGCTAGCGTGGCGGCGATGCGGATCAACCCGGTTTTGGCGGCCCTGGGCTCGTACCCGATGGCCCAACTTCAAGACAAAGCTCGCCAGCTTCGCGCCGACGGAGCACCCCTCATCGACTTCTCGATCGGGGACCCCCGCGAACCAACCCCGCCGGCCATCCGCCAGGCGATACGGGCAGCCATCCCGGAGATCTCCCAGTATCCGACTACCGCCGGTTTGCCAGAGACCCGCCAGGCGATTGCCGATTACGTACGTCGACGGTTTGGCGTCACGGTCGATCCCGACACCCAGATCATCCCAACGTCCGGTTCCAAGGAGGCGATCTTCTCGACGCCGCTGGCCTTCGTGGATCGATCGGCCGGCGACATCGTCATTCAGGCTACGCCCGGTTATCCGGTGTACGAACGAGGTGCCCTCCTGGCCGGAGCCGACGTTCACACCGTCATCCTTGATGGTGACTTTGTGTTCCGGGCCGAACAGGTACCCGATGATGTGTGGGCACGGGCTTCCATGGTGTGGATCAACAACCCGCACAATCCGACCGGTTCGGTGATGACGAAGGCCGATCTACGCGAATTCAGCGCAAAAGCGCTCATGTCGGACACCTGGCTGTTCGCAGATGAGTGTTACGTGGACCTTTACGAAGGGACCCCACCGATGTCGATTCTCGAGGTCGCCGATGCGAACCAAACCGGAGTCCTGTCCTTCCTGAGCCTGTCGAAGCGTTCGGGCATGACCGGCTATCGGGCGGCTGCCATCGTCGGCGACGCCCAGGCGATCTCTCTGCTCAAGTCGCTTCGGTCGACGGTAGGTACTGCATCCCCCGAATTTGTCCAGGCGGCCGCCCAGGTGGCGTGGTCCGATGATGAACATGTGGCACCCCGACGAGAAACGTTCGCGACCAAACGGTCAATTCTGCGAGATGTATTCGAGGACCTTGGGTACGAAGCGATCGCCTCGCGCGCCGGCTTGTATCTGTGGGTGCGGGTACCCGACGGGACTGACGATATGGCGGTTGCCGCCCGGCTTCTCGAATCCCACGTGGTGGTTTCGCCAGGACGGGTATTTGGCCACGGGGGAGAGGGCTACCTACGGTTGGCTCTTGTACCGACGATCGAAGAATGCAAAGCAGCCGTGAAAGTGGTGACCGAATGTCTGACCGCCAGTTAATCGAAGCCGCCTATGCGGACTCTGCCCTCATCAACGACGCCCGCCAGGCCGTCGAACGGACGATCGCGCTCCTTGATCGGGGCGAGATCCGGGTCGCCGAGAAGACCAACGGATCCTGGATCGTGAATGAGTGGATAAAAGAAGCCATCTTGGTGTACTTCCGCATGACCGAACTCCATGAGATGCAGGCGGGACCGTTCACCTATTACGACAAGATCCCAACCAAAACGGACCTGGCCGCCCAGGGGGTGCGGGTCGTCCCGCCGGGCACGGTGCGGTACGGCGCCTTTTGTGAGCCGGGCGTGGTTGTCATGCCCGGATACGTCAACATTGGCGCGTACGTTGGCTCTGGAACCATGGTCGACACCTGGGCAACGGTCGGATCGTGTGCCCAGATCGGAAAAGACGTCCATATCGCCGGAGGGGTTGGAATCGGTGGGGTGCTCGAACCGCCCAATGCTCGACCCGTCATTATCGGGGACGGTGCGTTCATTGGCAGTCGCTGCATTGTTACCGAAGGTGCCATGATCGGCGATGGAGCCATCCTCGGTGCCAATACGACCCTGACCGCTTCGATACCGATCTACGACATGACGACATCGGCCAAAACCGAATACCGTGGCGAGATCCCGGCGCGAGCCGTCGTCGTGCAAGGAAGCCGGCCCCGGGAGTTCGAAGGGGGAACCGCTTACCTGCAATGCGCCTACATCATCGGATATCGGTCCGAGGAAACGGACAAGAAGGTAAGTTTGAACGACGCCTTGCGGACCTTTGGAGTGAGCGTATGACGGACTTGCTCGACACGCTGATCTGGTTGGTCGACGTTCGATCGGAAATCGGCCAGGAAGAGCAGATTTGCAATGAGATCGAGGGCCGCTTTTCGGCAACCTACACCCACGATGAGATCACCCGGATAGGTAACGGGCTCGTTGTCGGGCGCTGCGTCGGGAATCCGCTCATCCTGCTGGTCGGCCACATCGATACCGTTCCCCATCAGGGCCAACCTGCGGCCTATGTCGCCGACGAGCGACTCCACGGCCTTGGCGCTTCCGACATGAAGAGCGGAGTGGCGGTAATGATCCACCTGCTCGAGGATCCGGCTGTCATCGACGGACCGTATGACGTTGTCGGGGTTTTCTATGACAAGGAGGAAGGCCCCATCGCCGACAATCAGTTGGGGACGATCCTTGATGCGGTTCCGTTCCTCACCGACGCTGAGTTCGGCATCGTGCTCGAACCAACCGACCTCAATCTGGAGTTGGGATGCAACGGAGCCATGAACGCCCTCGTGAAGTTCTATGGCCGGTCGGCACATAGCGCCCGACCGTGGCTGGGGGAGAACGCCATCACCAAGGCCGCCCCGTTGCTCGCCAAGTTCGCGGCTCGTGAGCCAAAACCCACCAACCATGGCGGTCTTGACTTTCTGGAGGTGATGAGCCCAACCCTTGCCAAAGGCGGAGTAAGCCGCAACGTGATCCCGGCCTACTTCGAGTTCAACGTTTCGTACCGATTTCCCCCGACGTTGAGTCTTGAGGAAGCCGAAGAACACCTGCGGGCGTTCTGCGAGGAGGCTGATGAGATAGAGGTCACCGACCGAGCCCTGGCGGCTCCGGTGCCCCAAGACAACCCTCACATGGATCGGTTGGCAGCGATCACCCAGGCCCCCAGAGCGCCCAAACAGGGCTGGACCGACGTGGCTCGCCTTGCCGAGTATGGAATAGCCGCCATCAATTACGGTCCGGGCGAGGTCGCAATGGCTCATCAATTGGCCGAATCGGTCCCGATTGAGCATCTGCCAGTGGCGTTCGGTCACCTCCGCAAGTTTCTGACGGAGTAGCTATGACAACGATCGCACCGTATGGAGCCTGGGATTCACCACTGACCGCCCGCCTGTTGACCGAAGCAGGAGTTGGACTCGCAGGAGCGGCCATGATCGGCGACGTCCTCTTCTGGGCTGAGAACCGGCCAACCGAAAACGGACGTACCGCCCTGGTTCGGCGTGATCCCGACGGAACGATGCGCGACGTGACTCCCGAAGGGTTCAACGCCCGGACCCGGATTCATGAATACGGTGGCGGTGCCATCGGAATCGACGGTGACATCATCCTGGCTGTCTCCTTCGAAGATCAGCGGATCTACCGCCTCGACCAGGCTGATCCGGTCCCGCTGACTCCTGAGCCGGATCTTCCCGCCGGTGCACGATACGCCGATTTTGCGTTTCATGGCGACCTGGTCATTTGTGTTCGCGAACTTCACCAGACCGATCGTGAACCCGTGAACGAACTGGTGGTGTTTCCGCTCGACGGCGGCGCTTCACCGGCGGCGATCGTCACCGGCCATGACTTTTTCTCCAATCCTCGCGTGAGCCCTGATGGAACCCAGCTCGCCTGGCTGGCTTGGGATCATCCTCGTATGCCGTGGGACGGGACCGAACTGTATGTGGCCGATCTGACGGTTGACGGTTCCGTCGCCAATGCCCGCCTAGTTGCGGGACATTCCACGGAATCGATCTTCCAGCCAGAGTGGTCGGCAGATGGTCTTCTCCACTTTGTGTCAGATCGGACTGGTTGGTGGAACCTGTACCGTCGCGAATCGGACGGCTTGTCCACCGCCTTGCACGATGCCGAGATGGAGTTCGGCCATCCCCAATGGGTGTTTGGCATGAGCCGATACGCCTTCCTCCCGGACGGTGGGATCGTCGCCATCTATCAGGAGAACGGTTGGTTCCGGCTCGGCGTCATTGACGATGCAGGGATGCGGAGCGTTGCGCTTGACCGAACCGACCTGGCCCCATCGATCTCGGTTGGAAGCGGCAAGGTTTGGCTGGTGGGCAGCAGCCCGACGCTTCCCGATGCGGTGTTCGGCGTCGATGTCGATACCGGCGAAGTGGAGATTGTCAAACAGGCACTGTCTGTCGATTTCGATCCGGCCCTGTTCTCGGTGCCAGAAACGATTACGTTTCCCACCACTGACGATGCGGTGGCACACGCCTTCTACTATCCGCCGACCAATCCTGATTTCGAGGCGCCTAATGGGGATCTGCCGCCGCTAGTCGTTATGTCACACGGGGGCCCGACTTCGGCGACCACCGCCGGGTTCCGCCTCGAGAAGCAGTATTGGACGAGCCGGGGGTTTGGTGTCGTTGACGTGAACTATCGGGGCTCGACCGGTTACGGCAGGGCGTATCGCAACGCGCTCGGCGGCCGATGGGGCATCGTCGACACCGACGACTGCATCGCCGCCGCCAACTTTCTCGTGACCCGGGGTGAGGTCGACCCCGATCGGTTGACCATCCGGGGCGGTTCCGCCGGCGGCTACACGACCCTGTGTGCGCTGACGTTTCATGACGTCTTCGCAGCGGGGGCTTCCTACTTCGGGGTGGCCGACTGCGCGGCGCTCGCTGAGCACACCCACAAGTTCGAATCCCGATACCTTGACGGACTGATCGGGCCGTACCCGCAGGCCGAAGCGCTCTATCGCGAGCGATCACCCGTCTATCACACTGATCAACTGTCGGCGCCCATGCTCATTCTCCAGGGTCTCGACGATAAGGTCGTGCCGCCCGATCAGGCCGAGCAGATGGTCTCGGCCCTCAAAGACAAAGGCATCCCGCACGCGTACGTTGCGATCCCCGGCGAGGGGCACGGATTTCGAGTGGCGGCCAATCAGATCCTCGCGTTGGAGTCCGAGTTGTCGTTCTACGCCTGGGCGTTCGGGTTCGTGCCGGCCGGCGATATCCCACCCGTCGAGATCGTTCGCTAGTCAATGGGCAAGCTGGTCGGGGCCTTGGTCGTCGCCACCGGCGGCTTCACCGCGTATGGCCTGGCAGTGGACAGTCCGTTCGTGTGGATCTACGTCCCCATCACGATTGTCCTGGCGATCGCCGTCTTCTTCATGCACCGCTCGGTGCAGCTGTCGATGTCGAGCCTGTGGTGGCTGGTGGCCGTGGCGGTCGGCAACCTGGCAGGTGGGATCTATCTCATTGACGGCCAACCCTTGTACGTGAAACATCTCGTCGGTGACATCCGCTACGACAAGCCGTTCCACACACTGGCCACCGCTATCGCCGCCTGGGCGGCCTATGAGGTTGTCGCCAAATGGGCGGCCGGCCGGGCGAGTCGTCCGGCCATCGCCGTGGCTGCGGTGCTCATCGCTGCGGGACTGGGAGCTCTAGTGGAGATCGTCGAATTTGTCGGCTCGATTGTCATCGAAAACGCCAACGTCGGAGATTACGGAGACACCATGCTCGACCTGGTTGTCAACACCGCCGGCGCCGCCACAGCCGTGATAATCCAAGACCGGCGCCGCCAGGGGGCATCCTCCGGCTAGGTCACCGTCCGATCAGTAGTCGGCGAGTTCTCGGATGGCCGCTTCGATCTTGCCGGCGTTGGGACGGTAGGCGTCTTCGAGCGGTGGACTAAATGGAACCGGGGTGTCGAGCCCTCCAATCCGAATGATCGGGGCGTCGAGCGACTCGAATGCCTCTTCGGCGATCAGCGCGGCTACCTCGGCTCCCACACCGACCATCCGGTTGGCGGCGTGGACGACGACGACTTTTCCGGTTTTGATCGCCGCCTCGAGGATTGCTTCGGTGTCGAGTGGTTTCAGGGTTCTGAGATCGAGGACCGCAACATCGATCCCGTCCGCCGCCACAATCTCGGCCGCTTCGAGAGCGGTGTGGACCTGAGTGCCATAGGCGATGACGGTGACATCCGTTCCCGACCGCCGAACGGCAGCCTTCCCGATCTCGGTGACGTGTTCACCGCCGGGAACGTCGCCCTTGATCGACCGATAGAGCGGTTTCGCCTCGAAGTAGATGACCGGGTTGTCGTCGCGAATCGCCGCTGCCAGCAAACCCTTGGCATCGGCGGGAGTCGAGGGGGCCACTACCTTGAGTCCGGGGGTGTGAACGAACCAGGCCTCCGGGTTCTGACTATGGAACGGCCCGGATCGTATTCCCCCATCTGAGGGCGCCCTGATCACCCACGGCACCTTGCCGATGCCCCGGTAATGGGACGTGGCGGCGAACTGGACAATGGAATCGAATCCTGACGAGATGAAATCGGCGAACTGCATTTCGACGACCGGTCGTAGTCCCATGAGTGCCATCCCGTTGGCCATACCGGTGAACGACAACTCGGCAATCGGCGTGTTGATTACCCGTCGGTCTCCGAACTTGGCAGCCAAACCTTTGGTCACCTTGAAGGCGCCGCCGAAGTCGCCACCGACATCTTCGCCCATGACCAGAACGTTTTCGTCACGATCCATCTCAACGAACAACGCCTCGGTGATGGCCTCCAGGTAGGTCAGCGTGCGGTCGTCCGCGGCGTGCTGGAGAGTGTCGGAGAATCCGAAATTGTCGCTCATGCGAAAACCCCTTCACTGACCGATTCGGGGTTCGGAAGCGGAGCGGCTTCGGCAACTCGAACGGCGGCCGCGATTTCGGTGGCCGCCGCCTGGTCGAGGGCGTCCAGATCCGTCTCAGGAACCCCACTGTTGATGAGTCTTGTTCGGAACATGCGAACCGGGTCACGGCTTTCCCACTCGGCCAGCAACGCTTCGGGAACGTATTCGGCCCCGTCGTGAATGGCATGTCCGAGCATACGCATGGTGCGCGCCTCGATGACCGAAGGGCCGCCTCCTGCCCGAGCTCGTTCCACCGCATCGGTGGTGGCGGCATGGACGGCCTCGACGTCGTTGCCGTCGACCGTGGTGGCAGCCAACCCATATCCCGGCAATCGGCCGGCGATGTCAGCGACTTTCATTTCCTGACTGAGTGGTGTGGAGTAGGCGTACTGGTTGTTTTCGATGATGAGGACAAACGGAGCGTTGTACAACGCTGCCATATTGAGAGATTCGTGGAAGGCGCCCGAGCATGATCCGCCGTCACCCACAAACGTCATCGCTACCCGCGGTTCGTCCCGGTATCGGAACGCCATGGCCGCCCCGAGCGCAGTCGGTATCGCCTGGGGGATGTGAGAGATGAATCCGATGATGTTCAGATCGAGATCGCCCAATCCGTGCAGGTTTGAATCTCGCCCACCACTCACGCCCATCTGGCGGCCGAGCAGATTGCCGAAAATTCGCTCCGGGGTCATGCCACGCAGCAGGTACGTCCCGAGATCCCGATGCATGGGGGCTACCACATCGTCGGGACCGAGGGCCAAGCCCGCCCCAACCGAAACCGCTTCATGGCCCCGTTCCGAGAACGTGCCGCCGATGCCCCTGCCCTGCTTCCACATCGCTACCATGGTCTCGTCGAACGTGCGGGTGAGTGTCATCCACCGGTAGGCAGTCAAGCGTATTGTTTCGTTCATTACTTCGGAATCTACTTGCTTCGACCCTGGCGGGTAGGATGCCGACGCCGGCGGGTGCCTACTGCCGGAGATCGATGAGGAGTGCTGTGAGCGAAGATTCGTTGGTCCAAAGAGCTTTTACCACGATCCTGGCTCATCTGGTGGAAACCGGTCGCGCTCCACATTACGGTGAACTCGCGGACGCCCTCGACATCAGCATGGAGCAAGCCCGTGAGGTGCAGCGAGGCGCCGTGGCGGCGGCGCCGATTGCGGGCTACTGGTTGGCACACGATACCGACCATATTGAATCCTGGGCACCATTTAGCAACGTTCCTACCCAATATCTGATTAGTGTCGGTGGCGTCCAGAAGTGGTACGGCCAGTGAGGCATGGAAGCGCTGGCCGTGCGCTGGCTTTTTCCCGGGCAGGAGGTTCTGATTGAGTCTCGGTGCCTCGACTGTGGTGAGCTGATCCGAATTCGGACCCGAGATAACGACGTCCTCGAGATCGATCCGGCCACGGCGGTCGGATACATGCCGTCGCCTTTCGCTACGTCGAGGGCAGGGACCGGGGCGTTCAACTGAAGTCGCATGAACCTCTTCCGGTCGGAAGAGCATCTCAAAAGATGGCTCCACTACTTCCACGCCGTCGGCGATTATGTGTTGCCGGTTAGTGATTGGGCGGTGGTTTTCAGCTCCTCAATGTTCCGGAGACGACTCGATCCCGACTATCTCTCCCAGGCCTCGGCGTATCTGGAGGACTATCGGCAAGCGCTCCGAGCCAAAGGAAAAGCGATGCCTGCGCCTGACCGGATTCTGTCCACAGTCATGTTCACAGACATTGTGGATTCGACAAAGCTGGCTGCCCGAATTGGCGACAGCGAATGGCGAAAACTGCTCAAACGTCACGACGACATTGCTCGAAGCCAGATCGATCATTTTGGTGGTCGGGTGATCAAACACACGGGCGATGGGTTCTTGTCCACTTTCAAAAGTCCCGCTCGGGCGATTCGATGCGCTACTGCCATCGGTCGGGCTATGCCCGACCTCGGGCTAGAGGTACGGGCGGGAATCCATTCCGGCGAATGCGAGGTCATTGGCGAGGACCTCGGTGGCATTGCTGTCCACATCGGTGCCCGAATCGGAGCTCTGGCGGGCCCTGGCGAAGTGCTTGTGTCGGGAACCGTTAAGGATGCTGTGACTGGATCAAATGTGACGTTCGACGATCGTGGACTCTATGAGTTGAAAGGCGTGCCAGGCTCCTGGCAGCTGTATGTCGTCTCGTCGTGATCAGCAAGAAATCAGTGCCCGGAGGTAACAGGACCGTCGCCGGTCCCGCCGATTCCGCGCCCCTGCTTCCACATCGGCACCATGGTCTCGTCGAACGTGCGGGTGAGTGTCATCCACCGGTAGGCATTCAGGCGCAACGTTTCGTTCATGTCTTCGAATCTACCCGGGCAGATTCCCGAGAACCTGGCTTAGTGCTGACCGCCATTGCGACCTGGCCCCATTGCGACTAGTTGGAGAAACCGTGCAAGAACGAACTGAGGTTGGTGCCGAGCGCGTCGGTGAGGTAGCCGCCTTCTTGCACCATCACCGTCGGCAGGTTGAGTTTGGCAATCCGATTAGCAATGCGGCCGAAGCCTTCGGTGGTGATCGTCATACCCTGAAACGGGTCTTTTTCGTGGGCGTCGAGGCCCAGGGCGATCACGAGCGCACCCGGAGTGAACGCCTCTATTCGACCGATTGCGCCATCCAGAGCTTTGAGATAGTTGTCGTCGCCGGTACCCCGGGGGAGGGCCAGATTGAGGTTGGAGCCGAGGCCGGATCCTTCGCCACGTTCGTTGGTGTAGCCCCAAAAGAAGGGATAGAAGCGGACCGGATCGGCGTGTATCGAAACCGTCAAGACGTCCGAGCGGTCGTAGAAAATGTTCTGGGTTCCGTTGCCATGATGCACGTCGACGTCAAGGATGGCGACCCGCGGGTGTTGCGATCGCAGCACCTGGGCAGCGATGGCGGTGTTGTTCAAGTAGCAGAATCCCCCTGCCTGGTCTTTCGTGGCGTGGTGGCCCGGGGGTCGGGCGAGTGCATAGCTGGCATCGGCCCCGCCGATAACGTCAAGGGCGGCGTGAACGGCGCTGTTGGCGCTCCACCTGGCGCTCTCCCAGGTGTCGGCGGTGATGGGGGCCGCCCCGTCGAAGACGTGATAGCCAACCTGTCCGACCGCCGACGCCGGGTAGCCGCAGTCGCGTCGGTCGGGATGAATATTCGGAATGACGTCTTCGGAGGCGTCCGGGATCCGCTTCCATCTTGTGTGGATGTTTTGCAGGAAGTGCAAATACTCGGCCGAATGCACCGCCGAGATCGGGTCGAGGCCGTAGTCGGGTGGCCGCTCCAGGGTCAGACCGCTGCCGATGGCCGCCGCCAGCAGGCGCTCGGCACGTTCAGGGACTTCGGGATTTGCCTCGCTGGCACCCGACGAAAGGATCAGTTTCGGTGAGTGCTTCTTTTGTTCTTCGGCAAAAATGACGTTCATGGGTTCTCCGCGAGCTGTGCGAATGCGAGACCGTCGGCCTCGAAGATTCGTTCTTCGTCTGACGCCACGAGGCCGATGTGATCATAGAACTGCACGGCGATGCCATTGTCTGTCGCCACTGACAATCGTAGGTGGGTGGCGCCTTTCCCGAGTGCCACCCTGGCTGTCTCGTGGATCAACCGCCGTCCGAGACCCGAACCGCGAGCTTGTTCGGCAACGACCAGATCTTGGATGTACACGCCCAGTTCGCCTCGCCACGATGAGAAGGTGTAGAAGAACAGCGACAGGCCAATTACCTGACCGACCTGCTCGGCAATGAGCGCCTGGAACGCCACTGGTTCCGAAAATCCGGACCGCAGAAAGTCGGTGGGGGTACTGGTGATCTTTCCCGTGTGACCGGTCGATTCGGCAAGATGCAGGATGAGAGCGTGTATGTCATCAACATCGGACGCCACTGCCGGCCGGATCACCGGGTCAGCGAGGGTGTCACCGCCCTTCAAAAGTTCACCTGGTCTGGTCCCTTCAGGCCCAACATCTGGCGGGCTTCGCTCGGCGAGGCAATTTCGTATCCGAGTTCTTCAAGGATCGTTCGGATCTTGACGACCTGCTCGGCATTGCTGGCGGCCAGCTTGCCCCGACCGATGAGCAGGCTGTCTTCAAGGCCGACCCGAACGTTGCCACCGAGGATTGCCCCGATCGTGGCAAGCGGGATCTGGTGCCGGCCGGCAGCCAGAACGGAAAAGCGGTAGTTGTCGCCGAGGAGTCGATCGGCGGTGGCTTTCATGTGCATGAGGTTTTCGGGGCAGGCGTCGATGCCGCCCAGCACTCCGAGTACGAATTGCACAAAGACGGGCTTCTTGATGAGTCCTTCGCGTAAGTAGAAGGCCAAGGTCTGGATCTGGCCCACGTCGTAACACTCGAATTCGAAGCGGGTCCCGTGCTGGTTGCCAAGTTGATCAAAAATGGATTCGATGTCGGCGAACGTGTTTTTGAACACGACTTCTTTGGTGGCGTCAAGGAGCTTTGGCTCCCAGTCGAACTTCCAATCCGAATAGCGTTCCTTCATGGGGAACAGGCCGAAATTCATCGAACCCATGTTCAGCGAGGCCATTTCAGGCCGGGCAACCAGCGGGGCGGCCAACCGCTCATCAAGTGTCATGAGGGAGCTACCACCGGTTGTGATGTTGATGACGGCGTCGCACTGCTCTTTGATGCGCGGAAGGAACTGCATGAACACATTCGGGTCGGCCGTTGGTTGGCCAGTCTCCGGATTACGAGCATGCAGATGCAGAATGGCTGCACCGGCGTTGGCAGCCGCTACCGCTTGGGTGGTGATCTCCTCAGGCGTTATCGGCAGGTGGGGGCTCATGGTGGGCGTGTGGATCGAGCCGGTGACGGCGCAGGTGATGATTACTTTCTCAGCCATGGTTTGCTCAGCTTCCGTTCACGGGCAGGCCGGAAGTGGAAGCAAATGCGTCCAGGCTCTCAACCAGCAGTTGCATGATTTCGTCGAGTTGGTCGTCGGTCACGATCAGTGGTGGGCAGACCATGAAGTGATCCCCGACAGTCCCGCCCCTTGTGCGGCGCGAATAGATAATGAGCCCGCGTTTGTACGCCTCCTCGACCAGCGCCGTATGTGCGGCCACCCCGGCAGGAAGTGGTTCCATCGACTGGCGGTCAGCCACGAGTTCGAACGCCAACAACAAACCCTTACCGCGAACATCACCGATGAACGGGTAGCGGTCCATCAGCGACACGAGCCGGGCCGAGAGCTTGGCGCCTTTGTCGGCAGCGTTCTCGATAAGGCCGTTTTGCGTCAGTTCGTTGAGCACGGCCAGGCCAGCAGAACAGGCGAGCGGATT
>JAENVV010000153.1 GCA_016650365.1 Acidimicrobiia bacterium | reverse complement strand
TGTGTAGAACGGCTGGTAGCCGCCGCCGTGGAGCAGGATGAGCTTGAGATCGGGTAGTTCTTCGAACAATCCGGAGAAGATCATCCGGGTTGAGGCGACCATCGTTTCGAGAGGGTTCCCGATGCAGTTGGTCAGGAAGTAATCCGAGAAGCGGTTGCTTTCTGGATATCCGCTCGGGTGCAAGATGACCGGGATCCCTTTGGCGGCTACCGCCTGCCAGAATGGTCGGAAGCGAGGTTCGTCGAGGTTATGCCCGGCGATCGTGCCACCGATTTGCAGCCCCTTCGCACCGAGGTCGTCAACCGCCCGGTCCATCTCGGCAATGGCCAGGTCGATGTCCTGAAGGGGAACGGTGGCTCCAAACACTTTGTATCGGTCCGGGTAATCGGCCGCCGCGGCAGCCAGCTTGTCGTTTTGCATGCGGCTCAGTTCGGCACCGAGCGGGCCGGGGGTCCAGTAGAAGTATTCCGATACAAACGTGGCGAGGCCCTGGATGTCGACCCCCATCCGATCCATGTACTCGATTCGGGCAGCCGGCTCTGACAACTGGGCACCAATCGACGGAATCATTTCCTTGTTGTGCTCTATCGAGTCGGCACCCATGAAGTTGTCATACGGTTCGTATTCGGGCCGGTAGTGAGGAGCGGCCAGAGCCCGGGTCTCGGGTGTGGCGAGGTGACAATGGATGTCGATGGCCGGTGAACCTGCGTTGTCTATCGGCATGTCTTTGGTTACTCCTCGTTTGAGGCTCGATGGCCCGCTGCTGGGGGTTGGTCGATGCGCCGACAGAAAAAGGTCAGATTTCTGGTGACGCACCCGATTGTTTCGTCTACGCTTTTCGCAGATTGTATACATTCCATCATGCAGGATCCCCCGGAAATGTCGAATAATATCTCAGGGAGTGCTTCGCGTACCGCCGGACAGGTGGCGTCTAAGGCCATACGCGACCGGATTCTGTCGGGCGATCTGGCTCCAGGTGCGACGTTGAACCAGAACGAACTGGCCGCCTCGCTCGGT
Organism: Acidimicrobiia bacterium; assembly: GCA_016650365.1. Taxonomy (NCBI): domain Bacteria; kingdom Bacillati; phylum Actinomycetota; class Acidimicrobiia; species Acidimicrobiia bacterium. The sequence continues at coordinate 19,098 of JAENVV010000153.1, read as the reverse complement.
ATGTCTCGTATACCGATCCGTGATGCGCTGCGGTCCCTCGCCGGTGAGGGCTTGGTTCGCCTCCGGGCCCGTTCGACCGCCACGGTCACTTCATTGTCGCTCGACGATCTCGAAGAGTTATACGAGATCCGGCTTGCGCTCGAACCCAAGCTCTGTCGAGAGGCCTTGCCGATGGTCGGACCGACCCAAATCGATTTGATGGCGCAGGCGCTCGAATTGATGGAAACGGCCGACGGTTCCGACTGGCTCGACCTGAACCGGGTGTTCCACGAAACGCTTTATATGTGTGCGGATAAGCCGCGGACCATCGAGGTGATCGATCAGATCCGACGAGCTACGGATCGGTATACGCGGATTTACCAACGATTCGACCGTATCAAGGTCCAGCTTGAACACCGCCTCATCTTTGAAGCGGTCTCGGATGGACATCCGCGCCGGGTAGAAGCACTGGTGGCCGCTCACCTGGCTGATGGCTATGAGACGATGCTGAGGTACCTCGCCCATGAAGAAGAAGCTTTTCAAACCAACGGCAACAACGCGGTGACAATGACCGTGGAAAACACAGGAGGAGAACAAGGATGAAGAGAACCGGCATAATCGTTTTGCTCGCTTTCGCCCTCGTGGCGTCGGCGTGTGGAGGCGACACTAGTGATACGACGACCGCAGCTGGTGGGGAACCGGCCTCCGGTCCCGCCAACGTGATTCGTTTCACATTCGCACCAGACCCGGTATGGGATTACATCAATGACAACGGGATCAAACAAGAGATGGAAGAAGCCTCAGGCGTCCGGATCATTGCCCAGGTGACCTGGGATGAGTTCGGTATTTATGCCGGTGGCTTCGCAGATATCGTTTCCGTTGGCGACTTCGAAGTACCTACCCTTGACGCCGAAACCGGCCAGAAGTCGGTCGTTTTTGGAAAGTACAACATCGATCGATCGGTGATCGCGGTGCCGGCTTCCGATACGACGAGCCAGACGTTGGTTGACCTGCAAGGCAAGAAGATTGCCGTCTGGGATTCAGTGTCATCGACCTTGATCTGGGGCGTGATCGTCAAGCAGATTCATGACCTCGACTTCCGCACCGGTGGTGGCGACTTCGAATTGGTGCAGGTCGATATCACCAACACCGGTCCTCTCGCAGCTGCCGAGGAAGTTGACGCCGCCATCGTGCTGCCCGACTTCGCCGTGAATGAGCTTATGACCGGCGCACTGCGGGTGCTTTATGACGGTCAGACGTCTGCCGAGGTGTACGCAACTCAAGTGGTCGGCAACGCTGACTATGAAGGTCCGATGATCAACGTCTTCCTCTCCCGAGAAGCCTGGTACAACGAGCACATCGAAGAGGTCAAGTTCTTCCTGGAACTCTGGGAAGCCGGCATCCAGGCATGGCAGGCCAACCAGGCCGAGATCATTGCCAGCTACCCGCAGCACTTCGCGGTCGAGACCGAGGAGCAGGTGGCATTCATGCAGGACTGGCTCAAGAAGCACGACTGGTTCGTGTCGACGGTGTATCTCGATGACGAATGGATCGACTCCACGAAACCGCTGTATGACGTCATGCGCGATAACGGCTTCATGGGGACGGACGAACCCGACCCGATCTTCGACACCCCGCAAAACAAGTAATAGATAATGGCCGGAGTCCTTGTCGATTCTGCTGAGGCTTCGGCCTTGGGTACCGCCGCCGGCTTGCGCCGGCGGCGGTACCTGGCGTTGGCCACCGGTTGGGTGGGCTTTGTCGTCATCTGGTGGTTACTGGCAGTCTGGGTGAATTCCGATGCCCGGTTGCCGTCACCCGCCAGGGTGTGGAATGAGGTGTGGATCATCTTCAATGGTGACCCGACGAACTCCCGTAATGACGGCGGCATCTTCTGGAACAATTTTCTCGCCAGTGTGATCCGGGTTCTCCTCGGCTTTGTGGTGGGAGTCGCCATGGGAACCCCGCTCGGGTTTCTCATGGGGCGCAACCGATACTGGCGAGCCTTCCTGAAATCCCCGGTGATGATCGCCGGATCGATTCCCGGCCTCACCTACGCGGTCATGGTTCTGGTCGTTTTCGGCATCTCGTTCGTCGGGCCGATCTTGGCGATTGGTCTCATCTCGATGCCGTACATAGCCATCAATGTCGCCGAGGGTGTTGGCGGGGTGGATAAGGGACTCTTGAATATGAGTCGGTCGTTTGGCCGATCGGAAAAGCAGATGTTCCGAGACGTGGTCGTGCCGTCGGTATTGCCGTTCATCTTTGCCGGCGTCCGGTTGTCGTTTTCCCTGGCCTGGAAAGTGGGCCAGCTCACCGAGGTGTTCGGAGCCAGTCAGGGCATTGGCTTCCAGATCCGCCGCAACTTTCAATTGTTCAATTTGCCGGCGGTCATCGCCTGGATCGGCCTCTTTATTATTTTTATGTTGGTGCTTGAACGATTCGTTCTCGTGCGAATCGAACGAAAGCTATTTCGGTGGCGACAATGGGAGCGTGAAGGATGACCACCCTGATTCAAGAGGTGGAGCCGGAGCCTGATTCGACCATCAAACGCTGGTTGGTATCAGATCGCGGGGCCACGATCAGTGCGGCGGTCCTGTTCCTCGTGATGTGGCAATTGCTGACCCTGTTCGCTCCCCGGGTGCCGACGCCGTGGGCCGTAGTCAAGATCATGTGGATCGAGGTGACGGGCGGCGACTACGGAAGCGTACGCAAAGGCGAATTCTGGAATCACTACGCGGCGACTCTTCAGCGATATGCCTACGGACTGGCCATTGGATTCACCGCCGGTGTGTTGGTCGGTGCGCTGATTGGAGCCTCCAACATCGCCAGGGCGCTCATCAGCGATACGGTGTTGGTGTTGCTCGCTCTGCCGGCCTTTGTCTGGGCATTCTTGACCACGATGTGGTTCGGGATCGGCTGGCAAGCGCCGGTGCTCACGGTGGCCTTTACGGCGTTTCCATTTGTGGCCGTGAACGTCGCTCAAGGGGTACGAGCCATCACCCCGGACCTGCGCCATATGTCGACGGCGTTCGGCGTTACTCCCGTCAAGCGTTTTCGGCATCTCATCCTCGCCGGTATCACCGGCTATGTATTTGCCGGTTTACGGTTCGCCATGATCGTGTCTTGGAACGGCGTGCTCCTCTCCGAATGGTTCAATGGCCAGGTCGGGGTCGGCTTCCGCACCCGGTACTGGTTCGACGCCAACCGGTATCCAGGCTTTCTTGGATGGGTGATCTCGTTCATCATTTTTGTCGTTGCCCTCGACCGACTGGTACTTACCAAACTGCAAGCTCGAGCCTTCCGGTGGAGGAAGACAAACGACGAATTAGACAAAGACCTATTAGCGACGGTTGGGTGAAAAGATGGCAAAAGTAACGGTATCCAAACTCGCGAAATTGTTTCCCCCTCCTATCAAGGGTGGAGACGTTGTCCGGGCTATCACGAATATCGATTTCGAGGTAGACGGCAACGTGTTCGTTTCGATTGTCGGTCCTTCGGGGTGCGGTAAGAGCACCTTGCTGAACATTTTGTCGGGCGTGGACACGCCAACTTCTGGCACTGTGACTGTTACCGAAGCCGGGAAACCGGCCAAGCTGGGATACGTGTTCCAGGATGCCCGTCTGCTTCCGTGGCGTTCGGTGATCGACAACATGATGTACGTGCGCGATGACGCCAGCGAAGAGTCGGTCGCCAACGCTGCCAAGTATCTGTCGATGGTTGGCCTCGACCACACCCATGAGATGTTTCCCGGTCAACTATCGGGAGGTATGCAGCAACGGGTTGGCATTGCCAGGGCGTTCTCCGTGGAGCCAGACCTCTTGCTTATGGATGAACCATTCAGTCACCTCGACGCTATGACGGCGCGTTCGTTGCGCGATCACCTGCAAGAGTTGTGGAGTCGAACCCGTAAAACCGTTCTGTTCGTTACCCACGACGTCATGGAGGCTGTGCAACTGTCTGACCGGATCATCGTTCTTGCCCCAGGTGGAGTGATCTACGACGACATCTCGATCGATTTGCCGCACCCACGCAGGGCGTCGGATCCGAAGGTGGCAACCCTTCAGGCCGAGATTCTTGGCCAGTTCGAAAACATGCAGATCCCTGCCGTCGAATAGCGTTGCCTGGCCCGATCATGGGCCGCGTGACCTTACGGGACGACTACTGGAACTTCGCCTGAATCGAGCGAGGGTGTCCAGGTTCCGATCGATCGGTCGACCGAAACGTCGGCCGTTTGAAGGATCTCGACCGCCCAGGCGTCGAAAAGGGCGTCGCCCTGGCGGCTGGCCGCCAGGGCGAGGATTTCATCCATGTGTTCCTCGGCGGGGGGAGCGTCTCGCTCGGTGACGGCCGCCACGTAGAAGATCCCGTCACTGGTTCGTCCGTAGGCAATGCCGATCTCACCGTCGAGGGCGACGGCGGCCAGGTCGCCCCCATGCTGTACCGGAGAGTGGCAGCCAAGGCTGGCCCCGACGACCTCGTCCCCGACTGCCGCCCTGACCGCCTCGAGGGTTTCGCCGGCTTCGGCCATCTGACGGGCCGTTTCCTCGGTCGCATCGTCGAGGAACGTCAAGACAGTCATGCACGATGAGGCATTGATGGCCAGGAAGTCGCGGTAGGCCTTCTCCATATCAACAACTCCCGGAACTTTGATGAGTTCTTCCTGAACCCGCTTTCGCAAGACATCCAGGTCGGCGTCGAGGGTGACCCTGGCCTCCGTGACATTGCGCTCCGCCAGTCGGGCTGCCACGTCGTCGCCGGGGCCCGACATCCGGGCCTCGAACGCTGCCTGTCGTTCATCGGTGGTGACAGAAACGCCGAATTCCGATTCGGCCGCATCCGTGAGAAGTTTGTGCAGAATCAACAAGAACGTACTCGACGCCGCCTCGTCCGGGTCTTGCGGTACTCCGTCAGGATGTAAGGCTTCGAGGTCGGTGCGGGGAATGTCGATGCCATTTACGGTGGCGAGGACTTCTGAACTGCCGCACGCCGATACAAAAACGATGAGGGCCAGCCCGGTGCCCAACGCTCGAGCCATCGAGGACCGTGTCATGGGCGGGTCGGGTGTTGTACGACAGCCCGATGGGCGCGGCGGGGATCGCCGGTACGTACGGCCACCGACTTTGACACCGCGTTCGGAGCGACATGGATCATGGGTGCGTCCAGACTAATTGAGCCAGCCATCGTAGTAATGGCCTGGTAGTTGGGCGGACGGCTGCTGAGTACGGAGGTTTGTCATTCTTCTCCGGCGGGAAGCCCCCGGGAATGCCAGCCGCGGGCGAGTCCAAACCCGGCCGTGGGGCCGGTCCGATGATCTGGAGATTGGTCTAGAGTCGTCGAAATGCATCCAACTGATCCTGGTAGCGGCCTTCCCGAAGTTGACTTCTCAGTTGTCGGGCCGCGCATCGGTGAGCGGTTCCCCGACTTGGAACTGCCAAACCAATCAGGTGAGATGATCGATCTCCATGAGTACCGGGCCGGTCGGTCGGCGATGATCAATTTTCATAGGTCAGCTGATTGGTGACCCTGGTGTCGCATGCAGCTGGTCGAGTTGCAACGCAACGTATTTGAAAAACAGGCCACCGATGTGGCGGTCATGGCCGTGTCCTACGATCCCGTTCAGGTTCTCGCTGACTTTGGCACCAAGAATGGGATCAAGTTTCCGCTGTTGTCCGATGTCGGCTCCCGGGTCATGGGCGAGTTGGGTTTGCTCAACCCGAATATGCCCGAGGAAACCGGATATTGGGGGTTCACCTACGCTGAGAAACACCAGGGCTTGCCGTACCCTGGCACGTTCCTGCTTGACAACGCCGGGGTGGTCGTAGACAAGGTATTCGAACGAAGCCACCGGGTTCGGATGGGTGGCAATGTCTTATTGGACCGCCTCGGATTGGAAGCCCGGGGAGGTGGAACCGTGGCCACCGCTTCGGGTCCGGCAGTCACGGCGGCCGCCTGGGCGGATGTCGATGAGTATTTCCCCAATCAGGTCATGCGGCTGACGATTCGGCTGGCGGTGGAAGATGGCTTCCACATCTATGTGCCGCCGAACCCATCAGGGTTTACCGAGCTGATGGTGGACATTCCGGGCCAAGAGGACGTTTACATGTTTTCGTTCCCCATGCCCGCTGGTCATGCGTTTTCGGTTGAAGGCTTCACGGAGGCGTTCACCGTCGCCGAGGGTGACATCGAGGTGGTCGTGCCGTTCTATGTTCAGCAGAACCTCGAAGCGGTCACAATCCCGATTCGTATCACCTATCAAGCCTGCAACGACACGATCTGCCTTCCGCCGGTCGTTCTGGATTTGGCGCTCGATCTGCGAGAAATCCGCGCGTAACACTTGGAGTTTCCGGGAACGCCAGGATCCAGCCGCATTCACTGTTGCGAGATGCCGCCGATGCATACGTACTTGGTCTCAAGGTATTCGCTCAGACCGTAGTGGGAGCCCTCGCGCCCGATACCTGATTCCTTGACTCCGCCGAACGGGTGGAGTTCGGTCGAGATCAAACCGGTGTTGACGCCGATCATGCCGTATTCGAGGCCCTCGCTGACCCGGAAGATCCGTCCGATATCGCCGGCGTAGAAGTAGGAGGCCAGGCCGTAGGTTGTGTCATTGGCCAGGGCGATCGCTTCGTCCTCGGTCGAAAACCGGTAGAGGGGGGCGACGGGTCCGAAGATCTCTTCGCGGGCGATGCGCATATCTTGGGTGACGTTGGTGAGGACGGTCACTTCGTAATAGGTCCGCCCCAGACGGTGGCGCTTTCCGCCGGTGAGAACGCTTGCTCCGTGCTGGAGGGCATCACCGACCAGTTCCTCAACCTTGGCCAGGGCGGCGTCGTTGACGAGCGGACCGATCTCGGTCCCGTCTTCAATGGCGGGACCGACCGCAAGCGCGCTCACCGCTTCGGCGAATTTCTTGGAGAACTCGTCGTACACACCGTCCTGGACATAGAGACGGTTGGCACAGATGCAGGTTTGACCGGTGTTTCGATACTTCGACGCGATCGCTCCCTGAACCGCCTCGTCGATGTCGGCGTCGTCGAACACGATGAACGGCGCATTCCCGCCGAGCTCGAGCGAGACGTTCTTCACGGTGTCCGCCGCGTTGCGCATGAGTAACTTGCCGACCTGGGTCGAACCGGTGAACGAGATTTTCCGGATGGTGGGGTTGGTTGACAATTCCTGACCAACCGGAGCCGGATCATTGGTGGTGACCAGGTTGAGCACCCCGTCCGGGACGCCGGCCCGCTGGGCCAGGGCTGCCACCGCCAACGCGGTGAGCGGGGCATCCTCGGGCGGTTTGACGACCGAGGTGCACCCGGCAGCAAGAGCCGGTGCGACTTTACGGGTGATCATCGCCAGTGGGAAGTTCCAAGGGGTGATGGCCGCGACCACCCCGATAGGCTGTTGGAGCACGAGCAATCGTTTACTGATGTCATGAGTCGGGATCACCTCGCCATAGGCCCGCTTGCCTTCTTCGGCGAACCATTCGACGAAGTTGGCGCCGAAGGCGACCTCGCCGCGCGATTCGCGGATCGGTTTACCCATTTCGAGCGTCATGAGCCGAGCGAGGTCTTCGGCATTCTCCAAGATGAGGGCATACCAGCGCTTGAGGATGGTGGCCCGCTGCTTGGCAGTCAGGGCTCTCCAGGCCGGGAAAGCACGATTGGCGGCATCGATGGCCCGAACGGTTTCAGCCACGCCCATATCGGGGACCGTACCGACCAGTGACCCATCGGACGGGTTGGTTACATCGAAGGTCGCGCCAGAGTCCGCATCGACCCATGCGCCATCGATGAGCGTCTGGGAAATGAGCAGGGTTGGGTCGTGTAAATCCATCATCCGTCCTTTGTTGCGTGTCCGATACACCAGGTAGGCGGCGGCGCTCGTGCGACTTCCTAGGCTCACAAACCGCTCGTGGCACTCCACCCGTGGTTCGTGCATCGTATAGGATCCGCCGCGGGAACGAGATTCGGTGACCACAAATCGGGCGTTTTACGCGCGTGGAATCAATTTGGGAAGGTCGACGATGATGGTGGGACCAGTACAAAAGCAGTCCAGGTCGTGAACCCCAGAATCCTGATTGCGGGCGGATCAATCGGCGGTCTGACCACGGCGGTCCTCTTGCGGGATCTCGGATACGACGTACAGGTTTTCGAACGGGCCAGTGCTGCCCTACAGGAACGCGGTACCGGCATTGTCGTGCTGCCGATTACCGAGCGATATTTCACAGAGGGCCGCCGCGGCGATGACGGCAGGGTCAGTCTCGAGTTAGCCGACTGGACCTACCTGGATCACTCGGGTGCGGTTAAATCGGCCCAGGCCGACCACTTCCGGTTCAGTGGCTGGAGCACCGTATATCGGGCCCTCCACGAGGCTTTCGATCCCGATCGGTACCACCTTGACTCGGAAATGGTTGGCTTTGATCAGCGGGCAGACGGGGTGACGCTGCATCTTGGCGATGGCCGGAGCGTTGATGGCGATCTCCTGATCTGTGCTGACGGATTGTCATCGACGGCCAGAAGCATTCTCTTGCCAGGCGTCGAGCCTACCTATGCCGGCTACGTCGCCTGGCGGGCCATTACACCCGAGCAAGCTCTCAGCGCGGCGACGCTCGCCACCCTGAGCGATGCCATGTTGTATCAGGTCCTCGATCACAGCCACATCCTCGTCTACGCCATTCCGTCTCCGTCGGGCAGCATCACGCCGGGGGAGCGAACCGTGAACTCGGTTTGGTATCGCAACTATCCGGACGACGGGGCCTTTGCCGACCTGATGACCGGGATCGACGGTGAGCGGAGAAGCGGGACGATGCCGCCCGGCATGATTCGGCCCGAGTTCGTCGAGGAGATGCGCCGGTCGGCCCGCGAGACGCTTGCCCCACCGATCCGGGAAGTGGTGCTCGCCTGTGACGAACCGCTCATTCAGGCCATTTTCGATCTTGAGGTACCGAGGATGGTATTTGGCCGGGTCTGTATCCTCGGCGATGCCGCCTTTGGGCTGCGGCCGCACGTGGCGGCCGGTCAGGCCAAGGCGTGTGCTGATGCGTGGGCACTGCATGACGCCCTCATCGAGGTTGACCATGACCTCGATGCCGCGCTAGCCGTTTGGGAGCCGCGCCAACTGCAACTCGGTCGAAGCGCCGTTGCCAAAACCCGGATGATGGGCCACCGATCACAGGTGGCGGGAACCATGGTCGCCGGCGACCCGGCCTGGAAATTCGGCCTATGGGAGCCGGGTAACTGAAAAACCAGGTCGAGGCGGACGCGCCCTCGGAATCAATCGTATATGATGCAAGATCATCGTGATAGGAGTTTGTTGTGGCCGATCAACCGTGGAAAACCGACCAGTGGTTTTCAAGCCCGTGGAATTATCTCCCGGAAGTCACCGAAGGATTCAATTTTCCCGAGAAAGTCGAGATTCACGACGTAACCCTGCGCGATGGCGAGCAGCAGGCCGGCGTCGAGTTTTCGGCCGATGACAAGGTCCGCATCGCCGAAGCTCTCTCGGCGTCCGGTGTCCATCGGATCGAAGCTGGACTTCCAGCCGTCTCCCCTTCGGACACCGAAGCCATCAAGCGCATGGTCGCCCTTGACCTCGATACTGAGGTGTATGCCTTCTCTCGCTGCATGGTGGCCGACGTACAACTCGCTCTTGACTGCGGCGTCAAAGGTGTCGTTATGGAAGTCCCGGCCAGCCACCACCTCATTGAGAAGGGCTACCGGTGGCCGGTCGAGAAAGCGATCGAGGCTTCCATCGAGTCGACCAAATTTGCTCACGAAAACGGGTTACAGGTTTCTTTCTTCCCGATCGATGCCACCCGCTCGAGCATGTCGCAACTCCTCGACGACCTTGAAGCTGTCGCTACCGACGGTCATGTCGACAAGGTTGCGCTGGTTGACACATTCGGGGTCATCTCCCCACATGCGGTGAGCTACTACACCCGCCGGGTTCGCGAACGCCTAAACGTTCCGCTCGAGACCCATTTCCACATGGACTTCGGCATGGGTGTGGCCAATTCGATTCTGGCCGTTGCCGAAGGTGCCTCGGTTATCCACACGACGGTTAGCGGCATCGGCGAACGAGCCGGCAACGCTCCTACCGAAGAAACGGTCTTGGCCCTTCTCACCATGTACGGGATCGACACCGGGATCGACACCAAATCATTCACCGCGGTTGCCCGACTCGTGGCCGAGTTGTCCGGGGTGACCCAGCCGTCCAATCGTCCGATTACCGGTGACATGCTCTACAACGTCGAGTCGGGGATTATTGCCACCTGGGTAAAGAACGTGGTCGATGAACTCACCGAGCCATTCCCGTTCCGGCCCGAGTTGGTCGGTCAGGCGCCGCCTGAGATCGTTCTCGGTAAAGGTTCCGGGCTGGACTCGGTTGCTATCTGGCTCGGCAAGAACGGCATCTACGACGCCGACACGAAAGACATCGAAGTCATCCTGGCTGAGGTCAAGGAGAAGTCACTGGAGAAGAAAGGGCTCCTCGACAACGACGAGTTCCTCGACATCGTTCGGGAAATACTCCCGGACAAGTTTTAGAAGTCAGTAAGCGACGGACGAGTAGGGAGTTACCACACGATGCGTGAAGCATATTTCGGAATGAGTACCGACTGGAAGGAAGGCATCAACTGGGCCAACATTCGAGACTGGCGTCTCAAGAGGGCCCATGCCGAAATGGAAAAGGCCGGGCTGGGTGCCCTCCTTTTGTTCTACGACGAGAACATGCGGTATGTGTCTTCGACGCTCACCCCGGGCTGGAACCGCCTCAAGCCGGGTCTTCGCTATGTGGTCTTGCCGGCCGGCAAGCCACCGATCGTCTACGAACAGGGTGACATCGGATTCCATCTCAAAGAACACAACCCGTGGATCCCCGAGGAGAACATCCGTTACTCCTACATCTGGATCAAGGGGGCGGTTGGTCCGGCTGCCGAACAGCAAGTCAACAAGTTCGTGGATTCGTTGATGAACGACCTTGAGGAGGCCGGCGTCAAAGACATGCCACTGGGCGTCGACTTCATCGACATCAACTTGATGCGTGAGTTCGAAAAGCGCAACATCAACTGGACCGACGGCATGACTCCGATGATGAATGCCAGGGCGATCAAGAGCCCGGATGAGATCAAGGCGTTCCAGATCGTCGGGGCCATCTGTGACAAGGTTCACTACGACATCACCAATTACATCAAGCCAGGTATGACCGAAAACGAGGTCGCCGCCTTTGGCTTCGAGAAGTTGTATTCGATCCCCGGCATGGAGGACGTCGAAGACGTCATCGTGTCGTCCGGCCCGAATGCCTGGCCGAACTGGCGTAACTTCTCGGACCGGATGATCCGGCCTGGTGAACTCGTCATCATCGACCTGGCCGCCCTCACGTGGAATGGTTTCAAGTCGTGCTGCTATCGCACCTACTGCGTGGGTGGGACGCCGACCGCCGAACATCAGGCGACGTACGACGCGGCTCACAGCTGGCTGTGGGATTCGATCGAAGAAGTCAAGCCCGGCGTGACGACCGCCGACGTTGCCGCCAAGTGGCCATCTGCCAAGGAAGCGTGGGGCTACGAGGAGGAAGATCAGGCTGCTGCCAACAACTGGGGCCATGGCCTCGGTCTGGCGCAATACGATCCGCCGGTCATCTCCCGCATCTGGTCGCTTGATCATCCGGTTGAGATTCAGCAGGGCATGACATTTGCCCTCGAAACGCAACACGGCAAGCTGCACGATCACGGTGTGCGACTTGAGGAGATGCTCTACGTCACCGAGACCGGCTACGAGATGGTCACGACCTATAAGCAGCACGAGATCATTTCGACCGCCTAATTGGTGCTGATCGATCTCGACGACGAGTTAGCGCAGGACCCCGGGCACACCGGCGCCAAGGCGGCGTGGTTGGCCCGGGGTCGTCGCGCCGGGCTTCCGGTACTTCCGGGGGCGGTAGTCCCTGCGGAGCTGTCCAGGAGTGAGATGCTCCGTGGATCCGAGGTGATGGCCCAACGCGGTCCCGGTGGGGCGTTGCTAACCATCAGTACAGGGCCGATGGATGCGGAGACCGAAACGGCGATAGTGGATGCGGCCGGGTCGCTCGGTGATCCGCTGGTGGTGCGCTCATCGAGTGTGTTGGAAGCGGGTGGCGAGTGGTCAGGGGCTTTCACGTCCTACCTCGACATTCATCCCAACGAAGCGCCCAGGGCAGTGCGCGGTTGCTGGGCTTCGGCGTTCACGGTGCACACGCTTGAGCGATACGAAGCAGCTGAACTCGAACCGGGCTCGATTCCCATGGCGGTCCTCATCCAGCGAGCCCTCGACCCCGACTTTGGTGGAGTGGCGCGGTTGGTCGACGGCGAGGTGACGGTCATTGGGGTAGCCGGTTCGCCCGCACCGCTGGTCCAGGGCTGGGATCCTGGCGCGCATGGGAGGGTCTCGGCCGCGGGGATGGTGACCGGTGAATCGGCACTCGCACTGATGGGGGAGGACCTTATCGCCGAGGTTGCGAACGTCCTTCAACGCGCCGATCGGTCGATCGGAGCGAACTCGTGCGAATGGGCATCTGTGGATGGCGAGGTGACTCTTCTGCAGCTCATGCAGTTTGAACAACGACCATCCCTGGTGGTTGATATCCCGGCGGCTTTTTCGGCTCCGGCGATCGCTGATCTTGCCAGGCTGGTTCGGCGGTTTCCTGGTCCGCTTGGTGAGGAGCTCGTGTTGCCGTGGGCGGTGGCGGCTCCTGCCTACTTCCTCGAACCGGTTGAAGCTCTCGACGTCGATCCACTTGAAGCGCTGCTCGAGGCGACCGAACAATCCCGGGCTTTGGTGTCGGCTGCCTGGAGAATCACCAAGTCGGTCAGCACGGATCGAGCGGCCAGCATGGTCCGGGGCCTTCGCGGGGACGAGACCGAGCGGGCGATGGCAGCCTTTGCGGACCTGAGGGTTCCCGACCTTGATCGAGCAACCAACGTACTGAGGTTGCTCGAGACCGCTCGGCGCGGCCTCGTAAACGCCGGCGCGGTCGCGCATTCGGAGTTGGCGTGGCATCTGCCATTGCGGGAAGCGATTGCCGTGTTGCGTGAAGGAACCGCCCCGGCCCTGAAGTCGCGGATCGGCTTTGACCGCTGGGAACCATTCGACGTTGCCGCGGTCATGGCCCACGGCAAGGTGGGCGTCGGTGTCCCGGCCGCTCCCGGGACCGCTGTCGGGCGCATGTGTTTTGTGTCCGATCCCCATGACGTTCCGCATTTCCGGCCGAGGGATGTCGTGGTCGGAACCCACCCGTTGCCGAACCTGGCCGCCCTCCTGTGGGATGCGTCCGCGCTTATCACTACCGGCGGGGGCCCGGCCGCCCACCTGTTCGAGTCTGCCAGGGCCCTAGGGATTCCGGCCGTTACCGGGCTGGATCTTGAAGGTCTGCTTGCCGGCGATCCGACCGACAAGACGGGCGAGGTCTCATTGGCGGTAGATGGTCAGGGTGGACGGGTCTGGGCGACGCCCTGGTAGTCGGTTGGTGATCCGCTAGACGTGCATCAAAACCTTGAGCGAAGACGCATCATGAACCAGCTCGAACGCTTTGGCTGCGTCATCGAGAGCCAGTTCGTGCGTCACGATCGGTTCCAACACGAGACGGCCGGTGGCGGCGAGGGCGATGCCAACGGCGTAGTCGCCAGGTAGTGCAGCTCGCGGGTTGTAGAGGGTCAACTCCTTGAAATAGAGCTGGTAGTAGGGCAACCCTTCGTTACCACCGGTAAGCGTCCCGAATACGAGTACTTCACCGCCGATTCCGACGAGATCGATGGCCTGGGCGAGGGTCTTCTCGTACCCGACCGCTTCAACTACCAGATCGGGGCCGCGACCATCGGTCAACTCAGCGAGGACGGACGCCGCCTGGTCGGGAGCGGCGGTAGCCGTTGCGCCGTGCTGGGCCGCCAGGTCTCGCTTCCACTCAGAGCGGGTGATCCCGACAACGGTGACTCCGCGTTCGGCCAGGAGTTGGACCATGAGTTGGCCCGCAACGCCCAGGCCAATCACGGCCGCTACCTGTCCGGGGAACACGTTCACGGCGTTCTGGGCGTGAATGCAGGTTCCGAGAACCTGGAGAAGGCCTGACGCAGTGGCCGAGATGCTGGCAGGTACGGGTAGGACGGCCGCGACGGGCGCTCGAACATATTCTGCGAATACGCCATCGATTTCGCGTCCCATGAGGCCGGCGTTGCGACATAGATGGGGTCGGCCTTTTCGGCAGAGGTCGCACCATCCGCAGCTTGACGCCGGGTCGACCAGTACGCGGTCGCCTGGTTTTACCGGAGCACCGGCAGGTGCCTCGATGACGGTGCCGATCATCTCGTGCCCGAGTACCCGGGGATAAAGAACCGGGATCGCTCCAGTGAAGACTTTCACGTCGGTCCCGCATACGCCGACGGTGTTCGGCTTGATAAGCACCTGGCCGTTGGCGTCCGGAACGGGGATGTCGGCGATTTCGAGTGTCGAAGGTGCGGTGACCCGGACGGCTTTCATGAGGGCAGTCTCCTTGATGACGGTACGGTGAGACTAACCAAATATGTTGCACGATCCGCCCGCGTTCCCTCCCATTCCCGCGTCGAGTGTGCATCCATGCGTGATAGTGCAAATCGTATGCACACTCGTTTGGAAAAGTGGCCGGTCTCCCGATGACGGGCTGGCCGCGGTTGCCGCTAGGTTCCCGGGACCGGATCTATCCGGTGACGATGTTGCCGAAGCGGTGGAGGGTTCTCGAAATGGCCTGTTCCCGGACGTAATGGCGTAATTCGAGGAAACCACTACTCGTTACCGGGTCGCTCGCGATGTGAACCCCGGCTTGGGCGGCCGCCCGGAGCACCGGGTCGGTGGTACTCCCGACCAGCCGGATCCGTTCTACGCCGAGGGTGGGTATCCGGGCTGCGAATGCCTCGTCGGTTTCGTCCTTCGACATGACCAACTCGCAACCGGCCACTCCGGCGGCATGGATTACCCGATCGATTTCCGACTGGCTGGCCCCTGAGCCGATCCGCAGTCCGATCCTGGCCAGTGGTCGATAGCGGAAGATGTTGGCCTCGCAGTACAGGTCGGTGGGATCGTGCTCAACGGCGAACTCTTCAAGCCACGCTTGCTGGTCGGCGGCCCTGGCCGCCGTCAGCTGGTCGGCGTCGAATGGTGTCTGGGGATGCCAGGTGCCGAGTTGAGCAACGTAGTTGGGTCCGCCTGCCTTGGCGCCAGGCCCAACGCTTGACTTCTTCCATCCCCCGAAGGGCTGGCGTTGGACGATGGCGCCGGTGATCGGGCGGTTCACATAGGCGTTGCCGACTTGGACCAAGTCGGTCCACTCGTCCATCTCATGGGGATCGAGGGTATGAATCCCCCCGGTCAGACCGAACTCGTTGCCATTTTGGATGTGAATGGCCTCCGTGAGGTTGCGGGCAGCCATGACCCCGAGGACCGGTCCGAAACATTCCGTTTGGTGGAACCAACTCCCGGGCTTAACCCCGATGCGAACTCCCGGTGACCAGAGGTTGTCGTCGAGTTGACGGGGTTGAACCAACCATTCTTCCCCGGGATCGAGGGTGCCCAAACCGCGCTGCAACTTCGGGGGCGGTGGACCGATCAATGGTCCAACCGTGGTAGAGATGTCCGTCGCCTGACCAACGGCGAGGCTCTCAACGGCATCGATGAGTTGGCGCCTGAACCGAGGCGACTCATATACGTCGCCGACGCAGATCGCCAGGGAAGCTGCCGAGCATTTTTGTCCAGCATGTCCGAAGGCCGATGCAACCAGATGTGTCACGGCTAAGTCGATGTCCGCGTGGGGAGTGATGATGAGGGAGTTTTTACCGCTCGTTTCGGCGAACAAGCGCAGCTGGGGATTCCAGTCTTTGAACATCGCCGCCGTCTCGGACGAGCCGGTGAGAATCACGCCGTCCACCCCGACGATCAACCGCTGCCCGACCTCATCGTCAGGGGTTCGAATGAACTGGAGGACGTCCTGGCTGAACCCTGCTTCCCACAGACACTCGGCAACGATTTCGGCACATCGGGGCGTTTCCGGTGCAGGTTTGAGGATGACGCAGTTTCCGGCTGCCAGCGCGGCCAGGACGCCGCCTGCCGGAATCGCGACTGGAAAGTTCCAGGGCGGAACGACCGCCACCGTTCCGAGAGGCTCAAACCGGGCCTCTGCCCGGGACAACTCGACAGCTCGCTCGGCGTAATAGGTGGCGAAATCGATTGCCTCGGACACCTCGGGGTCCGCCTGAGCGATTGTCTTGTTTCCTTCATGCACCATGGCAGCGATCAGATCGCCGCGCCTTCTGGCCAGGGCATCGGCGGCGGCTGAGAGGAGGTCTTTGCGCCGGCCGGGACTTGTTGCTTGCCAGTCGGCTTGTGCCCGCCTGGCCCGGTCAAGTGCCGCATCGACGTCGGCGATCTCGGTGGTGAGTGGGGCGTGTGGACCTTGACCCGTGGTCTGGAGGATCTCGATTGCCCAGGCGCGGTTCTGGGGAAGCGCCGGGTCAGTATCTGGTTCATTCACGAAGGTACCCGCCGCCGTCGCGGCCGCCGCCAAAGCCGGTCGAGTTTGACGGCGCTGCGGTTCGCTGCCGATCTCCCATCGGCTCGCCAATGACGTTACGAATTCCTGGCGTCTTCGCTCGAATTCCGGAGTGCCAGGGGCGAGGCTGAATACCGATCGCATGAAGTTCTGAGGAGCGGCATTCTCCTCGAGTCGACGAAAGAGATAGCTGATCGCCACGTCGAAATTCTCCCTCGCCACGATGGGCGTGTACAGGATAAGCCCATGATCCGGGGCTCCATCCCTGACGACCCTGGCCTGGGCCGGAGACATTCCCTGGAGCATCTCGAACTGGATCCGATCCGCCACGCCGCGTCGTCCTGCGAGAAGATCAGCCCAGGCCACATCGAAGAGGTTATGGCTGGCGATGCCAATTCGCACCGCCCTGGTGTGGTCCGGGGTGAGCGCCCAGTCGAGGCATCGCTTGTAGTTGGCATCAACCTCGTTCTTCGTGAGGTATGGCGCCTGAACCCATCCGTGGATCGCCGCTTCGACCTTCTCCATCGCCAGGTTGGCGCCCTTGACCAATCGGATCTTGATCGTCGAGCCACCGTTCTCGTGGCGCTGGTTGGCCCAGACGACCAGGTCCTGGAGAGCATTGAATGAGTCCGGGAGGTAGGCCTGCAGGACAATGCCCGCTTCGATCGCCGGCCGGGCATCGAGGGCATCTTTGAAGGCCGACACCGTCAGATCGAGGTCGAGGTACTCCTCCATGTCGAAGTTAACGAATGTGGGCGGATTGGTGGAACTTGCCGCGTCGAGTAACTCGCTGAGAGCCTCCCGGATCCGGGTCTGACTTCCTTTCCAATCCCAGTGATTCAGTTGGGCCACGATTGACGAGAGCTTGACGGACACATAGTCAACAGAAGGGTCGGCAATGAGGGCGAGGATTGCATCGAATCGATTTCGCGCTTCCCGATTGCCGAGCACGGCCTCTCCGAGCAGGTTGACATTTTGAGCAAAACCCTGGCCGCGCCGCATGTCAAGGTGTTCAACAAGTTTGGATGATTCGCTATCGACGATCAGATGCCCGACCAGGTGGCGCATGCGGCGACGGGCGAGAGGAATCACAATTCCCGGCAGGACGGGACCGACCATCGCACCGATTTTCAGGAGGAGGCGGTCGATTGGGGAGAGAAACTCGGGGAGCGGTTCGTTTTGGACGAGGGAGCGAAGCTGGGTGGCCGACACCCGATTGTCGTCTGGTCGGGTCACGCGGTCGATGAATCGCATGGTGAACGAGACGCCCGTCGGGTCTTCGATCAGTTCTTGGAGCGGTCCGGTCGAGGCACGATCCTCATCGGTCTCGGTTGCCTTGGCCGAAGTGACCCAGGTGGCTACCAACTCGGTCGCTTCATCTGCCAGGAGGCTCGGATCATGCATCTGAGTAGGCGTCCTTCTTCACGGAGCGCAGACTAGGCCGTACGACTTGAATCGGCCGCAGTTCCGTCGCGATTCATCTCATCCGCCCTTCGACGGCGATCGAGTCCGGAATTGGCCTGGCAGCAAAAGACGGCAGTATGGATTTGGAACGTGGGTTAATTCGGCTGATTCAACAGTTGAGTGCCAACTTCTCCGTCGAATCGATTGTTCGTAAGGTTAGAGTAAAGCCCCGCTGACGAAAGAGTACGCTGCATGCCGGGTCCGATCGAGCTTGATGCGACCGACAAAGCCATCATCGACCACCTTCAGGATGATGGCCGAATCCCATATTCCCGGCTCGGGCCACTCGTGGGATTGTCACCGGCGGCCGCCCGCCAACGAGTTCTGAGCCTCACGGAGCATGGAGTCATGCAGGTGGTGGCGGTCACCGATCCGACTTCGCTTGGTTTTGACGCTCAAGCCTGGATGGGAATCAACGTGTCGGGGGACCTCGATACGGCCGCCGAGGCGATTGCCCAAATCACCGAGGTCGATTACGTCGTCATTACGGCTGGCCGCTTCGACATCATGATTGAGCTCGTGTGCGAGACAACCGAGCACCTCATGAAGGTGATGAATCAGATTCGCAGCATTGACACGGTGGCGTCGTCGGAGGTATTCACTTACCTACGACTCGTGAAACAGACCTACGACTGGGGTACCAGGTAGATCATCTGGCCGCCGCCACCTCGGCCACGGCTTCGGCCAGAACGTCCATTGCCTCATCGACCTGTTCGTGGCTCACGCCGAGCGGTGGTAGGAACCGCACGCAGTTCGAATAGAGACCGGCCCGGATGGTGATGAGGCCGCGGGTGAGCGTGGCTGCGCAAATCGCCGCGGTTGACTCCATATCCGGCGTCTTTGATTTTGGGTCCATGACGATTTCGGCCACGAGCATCGGGCCGAGGCCCCGAACATCGCCGATGAGGTCCGGGTGGGCGGCCTGGATCCCTTCAAGGCGGGTCCGCATGTGGTCGCCAATGGATGTGGCGTGATCAAGGAAATCTGGATCGGAGATCAGCCGGATCGACTCGATGGCCGCTACACAGGCGAGAGGGTTGCCGCTGTACGTTCCTCCCAGGCCCCCCGGATGGGGGGCGTCCATAAGCTCCGCTCGACCGGTGA
>JAENVV010000152.1 GCA_016650365.1 Acidimicrobiia bacterium | reverse complement strand
GAGATCGGTGTCACGAACATTGCCTTCTTCTACGTCGTCTCCGGCGTAACGAGCATCATCATTCGTCCGCTACTCGGTCGCACGTCCGACCGCCTCGGGCGCGGCGTTTCGATAGGCGTGGCCTTTGTCTTCCAGGCGATCGGCATTGCTTTCATCATGACGGCGAATGGCCTGCCGCTAATCCTCGTCGGCTGCTTTATGGCGGCTGTCACCGGCGATCAGGTCGGATATGCCTTCGGCAGGAAAGTCGGGCCAGCTCTGTTCCGGCGTCCGGATTCACGGTTCTTCAAGAAGGAGTACCTCGAAAAGGCCCAGAGCTTCTTCGATCGGTATGGGGCCAAGACCATTCTCCTGGCCCGATTCGTGCCGATCGTTCGCACATTCGCCCCGATCGTGGCAGGGGCCGGGACCATGCACTATCGAACCTTTGTCACCTACAACCTGGTGGGTGGCCTGTTGTGGGCGGTCGGAGTCACCCTTCTCGGATACATGCTGGGCGAGCTCATCCCCGACATCGACGCCTATCTGCTGCCGATCATCGCCGGGATCATCTTCTTGTCGTTCGTCCCCATCGGTTTGGAGTGGCTGAAGGCTCGCAAGCGGCGAGCCCTCAGAAACGATCAATAACCCTTACGGGCCCGAAGGTCGAGCTTCAAGACCTCGGTTGGAGCATGAACCATTCGGAGAACCGCACGCACCTGCCCTCCCCGTCGAACTCGATCTCCCACAGGTTCCAAAACACACGGCCATCCGAGTATGAGGAGGTTCCAGTGGTGAAAACCTTGTTCCCGGCGACAAGGAGAGGGCGATATGAGGCCTCCCAGCTTCCAGGCTCGTCCTGATCGCCTATCCAGCTGTCAGCCACGGCATCGGATCCAACCAGGGCCTCGTCCCATGGATGATATTTGTACGAGACATCGTCTGAGAACAATGACTTGATCTCATCGCGGTCGTAACTGCGCCACGCCTCGATGTAGCGATCAAGCCAGGCCTGGACCTTGTCGGGTGTCATTTCCATGATTAGCGGTCGACGTCGCCCATGACAGGATCAAGGGAAGCGATCGTGGCGATGGTGTCGGCCACGGTTGAGTCGGCCATCATGATCGGAAGGCCCTGGAGGTTGTAGAAGGATGGGGCCCGGGTGTGGATCCGGTAGGGCTTGCCCTCACCATCCGAGACCAGATAGCAGCCCAACTCCCCCCGGGGTGACTCGATGGCGACGTAGGTCTCGCCCGGCGGCACCCGGAAACCTTCGGTGAAGATCTTGAAATGGTGGATCAACGCTTCCATCGATTCATCGATCCGCTGCCGCGGGGGCGGAGTCACTTTGCGGTCGTCGGTTCGGTAGTCACCTTTCGGCATTACCGCGGCGACCTGCTGGACGATGCTGACCGATTGAAGCATTTCCTCGATGCGGACCCGATAGCGGTCGTATACATCGCCGAATTCCCCCACCGGCACTTCGAACTCGAACTGCTCGATACCCGAGTACGGGAAGGCCTTGCGGAGATCCCAGGCCACGCCGGTGGACCGAAGTGTCGGCCCAGTAATGCTGTAGGCAATGCATTCCTCGCGGGTGATGACCCCGATCCCCCGGGTGCGGCCAGTCCAGATTGGATTCTCGCGAAGCATGTCGTCGTAGTCGGCGATACGGGCCGGGATGTTCTCGCAGATAGCCGCCACGTCGGCTCTCCACCCAGGAGGGAGGTCGGCTGCTACCCCACCGGGCCTGATGTAGTTGTGATTGAGACGCAAACCGGTGACCTTTTCGAAAAAGGCGAGGATCGATTCGCGTTCACGAAAACCGTAGGTCATGATCGAAAGGGCACCGATGTCCATGCCGTTGGTGGCCATTGCAACCAGGTGCGACGAGATCCGATTGAGCTCGGTCATCAGGATTCGAATCGCCTGGCCTCGGGGCGGGACCCCCACCCCCAGCAGTCGCTCTACCGCCAGGGAAAAGGCCAATTCGTTGTGGAGCGGGGCGAGGTAATCCATCCGGGTGACGT
>JAENVV010000151.1 GCA_016650365.1 Acidimicrobiia bacterium | reverse complement strand
GACACCGAACTTGCTGAGGGCTGCCGCCGCAGCACCATGGACGAGCTGACCGACTGGACCCAGCAGGCCGACCGGGTCCTCGTCTTCTGACCTGGCGATCAAGAACGAAAGGACGACATTGTGAATGAAGCCAAGACGGTCGTGATTCTGGGCGGTGGGGTCGGCGGGGTCGTCGCAGCCACCACCCTGCGTAAACGACTCCCCGCCGAGCATCGGGTGGTGCTTGTGGATCGTGAACCCGACCACCTATTCGCACCGTCCCTGCTGTGGCTGATCACCGGCCAACGCACCGCACACCAGATCTCCCGGCCCCTTGACCGACTCACCAAGAAAGGCATCGAGGTCGTCTGCGGCGACATCGACCGAATCGACCCGAACACACGCCAGGTCTCGATCGTCGAAAGCTCTTCTACCGGCGAGACCTCGCGGGACATCGAGGCCGACTATCTGGTGGTGTCGCTGGGAGCCGAACTCGCTCCCGATGTCATCCCTGGCCTGGCCGAGGCCGGACACAGTTTCTACACGTTGGCCGGAGCCGAGACCCTCCGTGACGCACTCCGCACGTTCGATGGCGGCCGGATCGTGGTCCTCACCGCCGCCCCCGCCTACAAGTGCCCGGCCGCCCCGTATGAAGCAGCCATGCTGATCAGCGATCACATCGGGAAACGAAAACTGACCGGTCGAACCCAGATCGACCTGTACGCTGCCGAGCCCGGCCCGCTCGGAGTCGCCGGACCTGACGTGTCAGCGGGTGTGCGTTCAATGGTCGAGGGGGCCGGGATCGGCTATCACCCCGAACACCAGGTTGTCTCGGTCGACCCTACAGAACGGCGCCTCACGTTCGTCAACGGAGCGACCGCCGACTTCGACCTGTTGGCATACGTGCCGCCGCATCGGGCACCAAAGGTGGTTCGCGACGCCGGCCTCGTAGACGACAGCGGTTGGATACCGGCGGATCGAGACACCTTTCACACCCGGTACCCGGGCGTGTACGCCATCGGGGACGTGACGGGTATCCCGCTGAAGATGGGCAAACCGCTTCCCAAGGCTGGGGTGTTCGCCGAACGGGAAGCCAAAGTGGTTGCCCACAACATCATCCGCGACATCACCGGCGAAGGTGAAGCAGAGTCGTTTGACGGTCACGGTGAGTGTTTTGTCGAGACCGGTGGTGGGAAGGCAGGGTTCGGACGGGGCAACTTCTACGCCGAACCCACCCCGCAAGTGGCCCTGCACCCGGTGGGTCGCCGCTGGCACATCGGCAAACTGCTCTTCGAAAAGAACTGGCTCCGCCGATTCTAGGACCGCCCTCGGATCCCATAGACGGGCTTGTTGCGACCCAGTTGCGACTTCTCCGCCGGGCGCTGTCGCACTAACTTCTGTGGTCATGGAACACCCCCCGAATCCGAACCCGCCACACGGTCATGCTGAGCCTGAGCATCCCGGGTTGACTCATTGGCTTCGCCACATCGTCGCCCATGAACACGATCACGGTTCGGCTCACGGTGCGCGGCGTGACACCAGCGTCGAGGGGATCCGAGCCACCAAGGTTTCCTTGGTAGGCCTTGGAGCGACCGCTGCTTTCCAGGCGGTGATCGTCATCTTCTCCGGCTCGGTCGCTCTGCTATCTGACACGGTGCATAACCTGGCCGATGCCCTCACCGCCATCCCCCTGTGGATCGCTTTTTCACTGGCCCGCCGCCGACCCACCCGCAGGTACACCTACGGATTCCACCGGGCAGAAGACGCCGCAGGCCTTCTCATTGTGTTCGCTATCGGAGCCTCCGCCGCGCTCATTATTTGGGAATCGGCCGGCAGGCTGTTCGAACCTCGCCTCATCGACAACATTCCCTGGGTGATCGCTGCCGGCATCATCGGCGCCGCCGGCAACGAACTGGTAGCTCGCTATCGGATCCGGGTAGGCCGTTCGATCGGCTCCGAAGCACTGATCGCCGACGGCCAACACGCCCGCACCGACGCCCTGACCTCCCTCGCAGTCGTCGCCGCCGGGATCGGCGCCGCCCTGGGGGCGGTATGGGTCGACCCCGTCGCCGGCCTGGTGGTCGCCGCCCTCATCCTGTGGCTACTCGGCCGATCCGCCCGCGCCATGACCCGGAGACTCCTCGACGGAGTCGAACCTGAACTGGTCGACAAGACCGAGGCGGTTATCCTGGCGGTCGACGGAGTCCGAGACCTAGCCGATCTGAAAGTCCGCTGGCAAGGCCACCAACTCCACGTCTCCGCGTCCATTGCCGTCGACTCCGACCTGTCGGTTGCCGCCGGACACAACACCGCCCATACCATCGAACACGAACTCCACCATGCCTTCGAGTTTCCGGTCGCCACCGTCATCCACATCGACCCATACGGTCTATCCGAGAGCCACCAACTGACAGACCACCATCGGGAATAGCCACCAAGTTCGCGCCGTCGCCCACACATCGGTCCCTCTCGGCAGGAGGTGTCCACCAGCTGGCACTGATTCAGCAAGCACTGGCGACTTTTGTCAACTCTCCATCGCGCGTCCATCGCGCGAGAGAATGCGATGGGAGGGGAATCAACGCGAAACAACGAGAAACGAAAACAGCCTCTGAGTAGGCAGGTCTTCTGATTACAGCGCGGGTAGACCTGCAGCACCTGATCGGGGTGCAGTCGTCAATCGCGGTGAACTGGTGATACTTCTTGCCGGCCGCTCCGATCGGTTATGAACTGGACCTGATGACCCGGCTGGGGTTTCTCGTAACGTCGCCAACGTTGCTGATGTGGCTTATTGCGCTGCGAGCTGGGCAGCCGATTCAAATCGAGACGTTTCAGAATCCGCCACACCCCCGACGGGCTGAGCAGCTTTATGGAGTGATGCTACCGGGGCGATTGATCTTCAGCCGGTTGGGGCATCAATGAGCTACACGTCTGGGGTTGACGCATCGGGCAGGGTACTAGTTGGGTCTTCGACGTCTGATGGGACTAGCCAGCTTGTGTTGTGGGATATCGACTTGTCTGCGGTTCCTCCACCCCCAGGGTCGTCGGGATTTATTGACATCGCCGGGTCGGTGTTCGTCGCTGATATCGAATGGTTAGCGGCGACCGGGATCACGAAAGGGTGTAACCCTCCGGCGAATACGCTGTTTTGCCCGAACAACCCGGTGACTCGTGGTCAGATGGCGGCGTTCTTACATCGGGCGCTTCCCGGCTTACCACTGGTTCGGGCCGCCGTTGACTTTACCGATGATGACGGGTCGGTGTTCGAGTCTGATATTAAGTGGTTGTATTCGCGGGGTGTCACCCAGGGAACGTCGCCAACCACTTATGGGCCGGACAACCCGGTGACCCGCGGTCAGATGGCCGCCTTTCTCCATCGGGCCCTCGGAAATTGATCGACCTGACTAACCCAAGTGTGGTTTGGTCCAGGACGTTGGACGCTCTCGTTGACGGTCGCACCGAAAGCCGTTGCCACCGTCGACGCACCGCTAGTTGCGATCTGGTGCGCCGCTGGCGTCCGGTCCTGACGCGGGCGGGCGGGATCGGTTGAAAACGCGGTTGGAAACTCCGATTGGTGTTGCTGGCAGCGTTGCTTGTGAGTGTAATGGGATCTCCACCGAGGACAATGTTGCGTTGGGCGCCCGTTGGCGCCCGTGTGGGCAGCGGAGGGTCCGGTTATTGATGGATCGGGGACTTTCGGACGGCAAGGAAGGGACCATTCGTTCTGTCCGAAAGACCCCGGATCTGACATGCTCGGTTCAATAACCTTTCGAAACTGGAGTATCCTATGAAGGCAGTCGTCTACCACGGTCCCGGCAGCAAGGCCTGGGAGGAAGTACCAAACCCGACCATCATCGACCCTACCGACGCCATCGTCAAGGTCGAGACCACGACCATCTGCGGAACCGACCTGCACATCCTCAAAGGTGACGTCCCGGCCGTGACCGAGGGGCGCATCCTCGGCCACGAGGGCGTCGGCATCGTCACCGAAGTAGGCTCCGAGGTGACCGACATCGAGGTCGGTGACCGTGTCATCATCTCTTGTGTCACCAAGTGTGGAACCTGCTCCTACTGTCTGGCGAACATGCCGTCGCACTGCAAAACCGTAGGCGGGATCGGCTGGATCTTCGGCCACCTCATCGACGGTACCCAGGCAGAGTATGTGCGGGTGCCCTTCGCCGACAACGGTCTGATCCGGTTGCCCGAGGGCGTTAGCGACGAACAAGGTGTGATGCTCAGTGACATCCTTCCGACCGGCTATGAGATCGGCGTGCAATACGGTGGTGTCAGCGAAGGCGACGTAGTGGCTGTCATTGGAGTGGGTCCGGTCGGCCTAGCCGCGATCATGACCGCGGGCAACGCAGGCGCGGCCAAAGTCATCGCCGTCGATGGCAACGCTTTCCGCCTCGCTCAAGCCCTGGAGTTCGGCGCCACCGACGCGATCAACATCAAAGAGGTCGACGATGTCGTCGCCGCCCTCAAGGCCATGTCAGACGACGGCCTCGGTGTAGATGTGGCCATCGAGGCAGTTGGGGTGCCAGCAACCTGGGACACCGCTTTGGCGTCCATTCGTCCCGGGGGCAACGTGGCCAACGTGGGAGTGCACGGGTCCGCCGTTGAGTTCCCAATCCAGGAGCAATGGATCAACAACATCACCATCACAACCGGACTCGTCAATGCAGTCACCACCGAGGAGTTGCTAGCCGACATCGAGTCGGGTGTCATCGCCCCCGAAAAGTTCACGACCCACCGATTCGCGCTCGACGACATCATGGAGGCCTACGACGTATATGAGAATGCCGTCGACCACGACGCCCTCAAGGTTGTCCTCACCGCTGGATAGCGTCAGCCAGAACTATCTGACGGCTACCCCTCGGTAGGACGAATATGGCTCCAATCCGTACGAACAATACGGGTTGGAGCCCTCCATCGTTGTCCCGATCCAACGTGGCAGAACCACCGCCTGCTACGTCATGAGGCAATGACGCGATTGGATTGATCGAACATTTGTTCGACAACGGAGGGTTAAGGTAGAGACGTTGGTGAGAGAGCAGATTCTGAATACCATCGTGAGTGGTCGAGTTGGGAGGAGCCAGACCTCGTTAGGCTGCGTATCATCAGACTTTGAGGGGTTCTCATGGCAACCTACGACGATATCGTTGGCCTCCGGACGGTTCGACGTTTCCAGAAACGTCCGGTCGCGGACAAGGACCTCGCGGCGGTCCTGGAAGCTGCCCGGTGGACCGGCTCGGCCAAGAACTTGCAGCTCTGGTCATTCATAGTCATCGACGATCCTGAGCAAAAGGCTCGACTGGTCGAGACCGGGAGCTTCATGACTCCGGTCATCAACGCTCCGATGGCAATCGCCCTGGTGCGGATGGAAGGCGGTTACGACTTCGACACGGGTCGGGTTGCTCAGAACCTGATGCTGGCGGCCGATGCCATCGGGCTGGGGTCCTGCCCGGTGACCCTGCACGATGATGCGGCGGCCCGGGCGGTTCTCCAACTCCCGGACGACACCTATTGCCGCTATGCGGTTGCGCTCGGCTATGAGAACAAGCAGGCCGAACAGGAGGCTCGCCAGGAGCAACGCAGCCGTCTACCGGTGGGACGCAAACCGCTCGATGAACTGGTACATCGCAACTATTGGAACGGCTAGGGGGCGTGGCGACGTTCCGGGTGTCGGAAATGGCGCCCATGGCCGGCTACCAACTGGCGAGCGGCCTTGTCGTACCCCGTCCGATTGGATGGATCGGTTCGGTCGGCGACTCCGGCGTCTTCAATCTGGCCCCGTTTTCCTTTTTCAACGTCGTGGGAGCCAACCCTCCCTGCGTGGTGGTTTCCCCGCTTACGAGGGATGGGCATCCAAAAGACACGCTTGCAAATATCCGGCAAAGTGGCGAATTCACGCACAATGTTGTTACCCGCGAGGTTATCGATGCGGTCAACGCGACGTCGGCAACCCTCGATCACGACGTCGACGAATTCGCCCATGCCGGTCTCACCGCCGTTCCGTCCGAAACGATCGCAGCGCCCCGGGTGGGCGAGGCCAAGGCCTCGTTCGAATGTGTGCTGGTAGACATCATCGCGGTAGGCAGCGGACCGATGAGTGGCAATCTGATCATTGGCGAGATCAAGGTTTTTCACGTCGACGATGAGCTTCTTGACGGTACCCGGATTAATCAACGAAAGCTGAACGCGGTTGGTCGGATGGCCGGCATGGACTACACCACAACCAGCGACGTGTTCTCGATCGACCGACCAGCTTGATGCCGTTGCCCGGTGGTGATTGACGCGTGGCCACGGCACTGATTACCGGCGCCTCCGCCGGGATCGGAGAAGAGTTCGCCAGGCAATTGGCAGCCGACGGTTTCGATCTTGTGCTCGTAGCCCGCAGGACCGACCGGCTTGAAGATCTGGCAACCCAGCTTCGGAACACCCATGGGGTGAGAGTCGTCGTGTATTCGGGCGACTTGAGCCTGCCTGGCACTCCTCATGAAATCTTTGCCAGTTCCGAGTCGGTAGGGCTCACCATCGACTACCTGGTGAACAATGCCGGAGTGTCCGGTCCGCATCTCCTGCGTGATCGGGACTGGGCCGATCATGAGGCGTTTATACGCCTCATGATGACGTCGGTCGCCGAAATGTGTCACCTGTATCTCCCCGGCATGCAAGAGCGGGCCTATGGCCGGGTCATCAACGTTGCGTCGGTGGCCGGACTTGTGATGGCACCCGGCGGGGCCAACTACGGGCCCGCCAAGGCGTACGTCGTGAGGCTGTCCGAGGAGCTGGCGATGCTCGCCAAGCCGCACGGTGTCCATGTGACTGCCCTATGCCCGGGCTTCACCCACACCGAGTTCCATGACGTCGGCGGGCTTCGGACCATGAAGTCCGGACTTCCGAACCTGCTTTGGTATCCGGCGGCGGTCGTCGTCCATGATGGGCGCAAGGCAGTCGAAGCCGGTAAGTCCGTCCAGGTGAGCGGTAGGCTCTACCGCGTCGTGGTGCCGCTTCTGCGGTTCGGGGCCATCAGGAAGATTGTTATGCGTTGGCGAAGCCGCTGACGAAAACCGGAGGCTGTGAAGAATTGTTTGAAATCTCGGACGAAGGAGTGGCCGCTGCCCTGGCCAGCGGAGCAAGCTACGCGGATGCCCGGGTTGTGATCCGCAGGGAACAGGCGGTGTCCGGTCGCAATGGCGCCATCGAAGGTCTTCGGGAAACCGAGTCTGCCGGGGTGGGCGTTCGGGCATTGGTGGGCTCCTCGTGGGGGTTCTTCGCCACCGAGGACCTCACGGCGGTTGGGGCACGAATGGTCGGTCGTCAGGCCGTCGCCATCGCTCTGGCTTCATCGACCGTTCCCGGTCGACCTTTGGAACTGGCGGCCGTGCCGGCGGTTGTCGACACCTATGAAACACCCCACATGGAAGACCCTTTCGAGGTTTCATTGACCGAAAAGGCCGACCTCGCCATCGACCTCACCGCCGCCATGATGTCGGGGGCCGATGTCACGAAGGCGGTGGCGGCGTTCATGTTCTGGGACACCGAGAAGTGGTTTGTCTCTTCGCAGGGCTCGCGTATTCATCAACACATCGTTGAGTCCGGCGGCGGTATGAGTGCCGTCGCCGTCAAAGGCGGCGAGTCCCAGGTGCGCTCGTACCCGCAGTCCTACGGTCAGTTTGAAACCGGCGGCTATGAAGTCGTTCGAGATCTCGCTTTTGCGGAGCACACGGGTCAGTTGGCCGACGAAGCCGCCGCCCTCCTGCGAGCCGATCAATGCCCGGCCGGCGAAGTAGACCTGATACTCGACGGTTCTCAACTCTCTTTGCAGATTCACGAGTCGGTCGGACATGCCATCGAACTCGACCGAATTCTTGGCTGGGAAGCCGCTTTCGCAGGGACCTCGTTCCTCCCGTTGGAGCAACTCGGTTCATTCCGATACGGGTCCCCACTGATGAACATCACCGCCGACGCGACGATTCCGGGCGCCCTGGGAACCTACGGATATGACGACGAAGGTACCCCCGCTCAGAACGTGACGATTGTGGATCAAGGAGTTTGGAAGGGCGTGTTATCGGGTCGCGACTCGGCGGCCATTGCCGGAGTCGAGCCGGGTGGGATGGTGCGGGGCGATGGGTACGCTCGCATGCCGATGGTGAGAATGACCAACGTTGGGCTACTCCCTGGAGAAAGCAGCTTCGATGAGATGGTGGCCGACACGAAAGACGGTATCTATATGGCAACCAACCGGTCCTGGTCGATCGATGACCAGCGACTCAACTTTCAGTTCGGAACTGAGATCGGTTGGGAAATCAAGAACGGCAAATTGGGGCGAATGCTTCGAAACCCGACGTACACGGGAATCACCCCGACGTTTTGGGGGTCGTTGGATCGCCTGGCGGGACCCGATGAATGGGTTCATTGGGGGACGCCGAACTGCGGAAAAGGCCAGCCCATGCAGACCGGTCACACCGGTCATTCAGCTTCGCCCGGTCGTTTCCGCAACGTCAGAGTGGGGGTGACGGGATGACCGATCCGATCGCAGTTCGGAACCAGGTGTTGGAACGGATCGGAGAACGAGCCGACGCTCAGGTCGTGGCGACCATCGGTCCGTCCGAACTGACTCGTTTCGCCAACTCGTTCATCCACCAGAACGTCGGTGAGATCCGCTCCAGCGTCGTGCTCACGGTCATCTCGGATGGTCGCGTCGCCGAGTTGGTCGGATCGTCAACCTCGGATGCCGGGCTGGCCCGCCTGGTTGAACAAGGCCTTGAACTCGTCAGGATCTCACCGATTGATGCCGATTGGCCCGGGTTGGCATCACCCGCTCCACTCGGGGAAATGCCTGGCCGGGTTGAAACCGAGCCGACCCCCCAGCATCGGGCCGACGCGGTGAAGTCATTCCTGGGAGCCGGTCCCGATCTGAACGGGGCTGGTTTCTGCTCCACGGAACGATTGGAATCGGCCTTCGGCAACACGAAGGGGCTGATGGCCGATGGAGTGGCCACCAGGACCGTTTTCGACGGGATTCTTCGCACTGACACCTCGTCCGGATCGGCCCATCACTGTTCGTCCGATTTCCAGTCGCTCGACGCCGACGCCTTGGGACGGCTGGCCTACGAGCGGGCCATCCTGGGTGCCGATCCAATCACCATCGAAACCGGCACGTATGAGGTCGTGCTCGGCCACGATGCAATGGCCGAGGTAGTCATGGAACTCGGGCTCTATGGCTTCGGCGGCCGGAGTGTTGTCGATCAGGAGTCGTTCGTTGAGCCAGGCGCCAGTCAGTTCGATCGGGCAATAACCATCGTTGACGATGCGCTGGCGCCGGGTGGCGTCAATTATGCCTTCGACGTCGAGGGGACTCCGAAGGAACGGTTGGTCCTGGTCGATGCCGGAGTTTCCGGTGGACCATGTCACAGTCGCCGGACCGGTCGCCGCATGGGAGTGCGCTCTAATGGGTATGCTCCGTCGGGAGATCTAGGTGAGTGGTATGGCGGCGGGCCAATGGACATTATGGTGGCGCCTGGTACCAAAACGGTCGATGAGTTGATCGGCGAAGTCGAGCGTGGCATGTATGTCGCGACCTTCAACTACTGCAGGTGCCTCGAGCCGTTGACGGTGGAAGTGACCGGGCTGACTCGTAATGGCACGTTCCTCATCGAGAACGGTGAGATCGTCCGGGGGTTGACCAACATGCGATTCACTCAATCATTTGTCGAAGCGGTCGCTCCGGGAAACGTTCTGGGACTGAGTAACGATCCGAGATTCGGGCACGCCGACGCCGGCCCGGCATATGTCCGGGCGCCCGCCGCCCGACTGGCCCGCTTCAACTTCACCGGCAACGCCGACGGCTAGACGGTCTCCGGGAAAGGTTCTGCGGCTGCTATCGGTGAAGACCGGGGTCGGTCTGGGTTGCCCTGGTTCGGACCGTGAACACCGAGTCACCTGACAGAATCCCGCCTCGAGCGAACAACCTCCCGAATTGCCAGTTCGACAGGCCGAGTTCTGGCCGGTCGAGAGCGTATTGGCCGTCCACCCATCGGGTAAAACCGTCTCCGACGAACGGAGAGTCAATCCCGGCGAAGAATCGCTCCTGACGCCCGGAATCGGCGTCAATGAGGCTCGCGGCGAATCGCGGGCTCTGGGCATTGAACAGTGTGACGGCCTCATCGATACTCTCGACCACCGCCAACGTCATTTCGGGACTCTGTTCCCATTCCCACTCATGGCCCAACCGGTCGGCGGCGATGGGTGCGGCTTTCGGTTCGATCACGTCTCCTTCGGCCCGGTTGATGGGGAGAAGGGTCGTGAACCAAGCCTCGGGCACATACCGACGGGCGGTCTCCGTTACGTGCAATTTTGGATTGGTACCCAACTCCTTGGCGGCGGCCTCCAATCCATCGAGAACTGCCGGCACCAGGTCGGTCCGGTCTCCAACCACGCACACTGTGTTCAGGGTGTTGCACACTTTGCGGTCAAGGGAGTGTTGGATGACTCGCCGGAGCCGATCCGGGTCGGCTCCGGGTCCGACGACGATCCAGGCTCCGCCGGTTCCGTGCAGACTGACCGGGATTCCGGCCTGGCGTGCCACGGAGCCGAGTTGAGCGACCGCCTCACCGCTACCGCGGGCCACGGCCAAAGAAAGCCGCGGGTTTGAGAACATGGCCCACCCCGCTGATCGAGCGGGGGAGTCAACCAGAGAAACTGCTCCCTCCGGTAATCCAGCTGCCGCGATCGCCGGGTCCAGTGCATGTTCAACGATCGCTCGGGCAGTCCCAAGGGCATCGGAGCCGATCCGGAATACCACCGTGTTGCCGGCTCTCAGCACGCCAGTGGCGTCGGCGAACACGTTTGGCCGGCCCTCGAACACAAATCCGACGACGCCGAGGCCGGCCCGTACGAGCCGCACCGACCACCCGTCGTGATCAACCTGCTCAAACACCGAACCCGACAGAGCGGGTGTCTCGGCCCAACCGTCAAGTCCGGCAATCATGTCAGAGCGCATGGCGTCCGACAGCACTAGGCGGGTCGTTGATTTGCCGCGTGCCCGGGCAGCGGCCACATCCGCCTCGTTGGCAGCGCGGATGCGGGCAAATGACGTGTCGTCGGCGAGTCGGGCGGCGAACTCGTTGTAGAAGGCGGTGACCTGTTCGTCGGTTGTCGAACCCAACGCTGAGAAGGCGCCGGCCGCTCGACCAACTGCTCCTGATGCCACCGACCATACCGAAGCCGGGATATGCAGAAGATCCCCCGTGTCCTGGACGACGACCAGTCGGTCACCCGACTTGAAGGCATCGGCAAGTTCGTCGGAAACGTACGCAACCTGATTGCCGCCGTACGGGATGGGCATGTTGGGGGTGAGAGCGTCGAGCAGCGTCATGTGAGCAGGGTACTAAATCCAGATGTATCCACCGGCTTCGTCTCCGATCTTCTGAGCCGAGCCGCGACCGATCCGGTCGGCACTCCAGGCGGCCGCGCAGGCGTCCAGGAGGTCGTCGGTGGGGACGCCACCGGCCGTCCCCACGTCCACTGGAATGGTGATGCCGTGTTCGGTAAGGAGATCCAAGCGCTGCCGCATGCCAGTCCAGGACTTTTTGGAGGCCAGTCGGTGGCCGGAGTTCATGGCGCTGAAACTGAGCTCCGGATGGACTTCATGGAGAGCCAGTCGGCTATCCCGGGCATCAATAATGGCCCGGCGGAGGGCGTAGGCCTGAGCAGAGATTCCGTAGCCATAGACCTGACGCGCTCGAGTCAGAGCCGCCTGATAGGTTGCCTCGGCGAGTACGTCGGAAGGTGGCGTCGAGAATACCGACGACGACCGTCCTGGCAACAAGCTGCGCGCCAGTGACTCAGCGCTTCGACGCCCTGCCATCGGGGTGGTGAGTGGAATGTCGATCCCAATTGCGGTCGCTCCGTCACAGATCGGGGGTGACGGCGTGAGGGTGTCGCACACGGTGGCGCCTGCAAATCGGCCAGATTCCAGGGCGACAATCGCCCACCGTCGGGCGCTGCCATCGATTCCGACCACTTTCAATGGCAGTCGCCCGATTGGGGTCCTGTTGTCTGGCTCGCCCTTTTCATCGATGCACCCTAAACGGGCTTTCCATCCCCGCTCAAGGCCGTTCCTTGATCGACCGCCGATAGTGGGAGAGAGCCGGTTTCTGTTGGTCCAACAAACGAACGCTATGTGGCTCGCTGATTTGATCAAGTGAGCGATGTGTATAAGGCGATCCCTCTTGAGCTGAGGTCTGAGACAGCCATCTTCACAGGTTCATACGGTGAGGCGGGCGCCATTGACATCCTCGGCCCGGCAGTGGGGTTGCCACCCGCCGTTTCGGGGCACAACAACTACTATTTGTGGGGTCCGCCCGAAGCCCATGGACCGATCATTGGAGTCGGTTATGTGAAGGACGTTATGGATCTCGTATGCCCGGGATATGAGACCGTTGCATCGATTTCCAACCCGTACGGCGTAGCGAACGAAGAAGCTGGTCTCCCGCTATATCTGTGCCTTGAACCAGACGCCCAACTGTCTGGCGTCTGGGAGTCGGTGAAACATTACAACTGACGTTGGGTGGCCTGGCTAGTCCTCATCAGGGTCGGACATTTCGTCGACGAAAATCGACTTGCCCGTACCGAGCATCGCCACCGACACCAATTGGTCGGTGGCTAGCGCAGCAACGGCCCGACCGTACGCAATGTCGGCTCGTTCATCAAAGGTCGGGTACTCGCGCGGGTCGATGTTGTAGGCAAACCCTGCCTCAATGCCCATCCATCCTCTCGGGTGGTGGATCGTGAGTTTCGTCTGGTACAGCTTCTCGTCCCAGCCGTCCGACACACGGATGTCAACGTCGCATTCGAACATGTGTCTTTTTGGACCGGGGACCGGGCGCGAGGTCGACTCAACATCAACGAAAACATGACGCACCGGGTCTGTGTGGACATCTGCGAGGTCGGTCGTCGTCCGAGGATCAGGCTGAAACATATCGCCTCCCTTCGCTTGTAGTTAATCAATATCACGGGCCTATTCCCCCAGCAAGGGTCTTTTGTCCGGTACGACCAACGATTCTCGGTCACCTCTCAGCTCGCTGGGTAAGGGTCCGCCTGACGTTCTCGATGTCGTCAGGAGCGGTTTTGGTGAGACGCCAATAGCAATAGCCGGTTGGTAAAAAGAACAACTGGAATCCGGCCAGGGCGATGGCGTAATTCCTGGAGACTGCGGCCGTGGTTATGAAGGTCGCCGTGACCCAACCGACCAGTCCATTGCCCGTGCTCCGGCTAACTCCCTCAGCCAGGGTCACCAACCCGAAAACGGTCCCCCGGTGCTCCGGCAGATTGACGTCGACGACGAGGGCGAACGCATTCGGCGAATCGGCGGACGTCAAAACCACTGCCGCAAAGGCCAAGAAAAAGGCCAGGGCTACCCATCCATTGGTTACAAAACTGATCATTACTTCCCGGGTCACCTGGCTGGAACTGGCTCCATCGGTAAGGGGAAGGGCTTTGAGAGGAACGAAGAAGAACGCCAGAAAGAAGGGAACCGCGCCAAGGATCGAGATGGTCGATAGGCGGGCCCGGCCACTGAGCGTGCGTCTTTGCCATCGGTCGCCGAGCCATCCAGCTCCGATCGAGGTGATCGCGGCGAGTTGCAGGACCGAGAAATACAAGCCACCGGCCCGGGTGGAGGTTTCGATGCTGTACCCAAGTTCGGCGATCTTGGTCTGGTACAGCAGGGGAACCCACAAGAGAGACCCGTAGGCGAACTGGGCAGCGAGGCCCTTGCTGATGAGCCATGTGTTCGATCGGCGCCGGATGATGGCAGGCAGTTCGGCCAATTCGATCCGCTCTTCGAGTTCCGATGCGCGACCCACCAATTCAGGGTCCGACTGTCCTCTCGCCGGGTCTTGAGTGGTCAGAAACAGGACGGCAAAGCCGGCCCCGACCGCCGCCAGAAGCCCCATGGGTCGTCGCCAGTCGCCGGCGCCAAGTTGGCTGGCCGCCAACCCACCGATCAAGCCGCCCGCCCCCTGAGACAGACCCCAAAAGCTGAGTGCCAGACCCCGCCGGTGCGGCGGCACGAAGTCAGATACGACTGAGAACCCGACCGACGTGATTGATCCGAATCCGATGGCGGCCACCATCATGGCGACGAACAAGCCACCATATGTTTGAGAATTGGCGGCTGCGAATACGCCCCCAACCCAGATGATGGTGCCCCAGAAAAGGAGATTCTTCCGACCGGTCCGATCTCCGAAGAAACCCCACACGGCCGCGGTAAATGCGGTCAGCAGGATCACGGCAGCCGTGAGCCCACCCAGGGCCGCCTCGGAGACCCCGAGGTCGTCAGCGATCGGCAGCACCATACTCGGGATCATCATGATGGCAGCGTTGTCCAACGACGCCAGAACAACGAATACGCCGATGGTCCACAGTTTCCGCACGGCCGCATTGTGGCAGGACCGGGCCAGTTTCCGATGCCGCCCCAACTAGGGTCGTCCCGATGCCACCAAGTCTCATTCCACCGTTCGATGCCCTCGACCTCAGACGTCGGATTCTTCGTCCGGAAGCCGTCTCCGATGACGCGGTTAGATATCCCGAAGAGCGGTTTGAAACGACGGCTACCTACGGGATCGAGGTGGATGGTGTATTGGTGTCGGTCGGCACCATCATGCGTTCTCCCTACCCGGGATCCGGGGATGAGCCAGCCTGGCGAATTCGTGGGATGGCAACCGAGCCGCCATTCCGAAGCCGTGGGTTTGGAGGACAGATACTCGAGGCACTGCTGTGCCACGCCAGGGACGGGGGCGGTGGCCGTGTGTGGTGCAATGCTCGCGTTGATGCGGTCCCTTTTTATGAACGGTTCGGCTTTGCGACCCGCGGCGACGTTTTTCTGACCGCGGGAGACCGACCTCACGTCCTCATGTACCTCGACCGCCAGCAATCGTGAGTGCCGATTCACACCGTCACCCATGGCTACGAGCGGTCCCGGAATTTAGTCGATGTTTAACCGCCGGCGCTTCATAAAGGGCCCGACGGGGTACGATTGGTAAGTGACGAATAACCTGAAAACCGTGGCTCTTCTCGGATTCCTCTCAGCCCTCGTGTGGTGGATCGGGATCGCGCTGTTCCCCAATGGGGGCATCTACATTGGGCTCTTGTTCGCGGTCGGTATCAACGCGGTCGCCTACTTCTTTTCCGACAAGATGGCGATCATGTCGGCCCGCGCCCAGCCGGTCCCGGACAATGAGCTTCCCGAAGTCCAAGCCATTTTGAACCGGCTTGCCCAATACATGGACATGCCAAAGCCGCGCCTCTACTTCATCAACTCGCCACAGCCGAATGCCTTCGCCACCGGACGCAACCCCAAACATGCCGTGGTGGCGGTCACGGCCGGCATCATTCAGTTGCTGAACCGCGACGAACTTGAGGGCGTAATCGCTCACGAACTGGCCCATGTTCGCAACCGCGACATTCTCATATCCTCGATCGCGGCGATGCTGGCAGCCGCCCTCTCCATTTTTGGCCGTATGGCCCTCTTCTCGGGTGGAGGCCGAGGCCGCGACAACAACCCGATCGCAGGGGTGATGGCTCTGCTGTCGATTTTCCTCGCCCCGATCGCAGCCATGATCATTCGGATGGCCATTTCTCGTTCTCGCGAGTTCGAAGCCGACCAAACCGGCGCGATGATTACGGGACGGCCATTGAACCTCGCTTCGGCACTCGCCAAGATCAGTCAAGGTACCGCCCAGATCCCCATGCGGGTCAACCCGGCCGTCTCGCAACTCTTTATCGCCGACCCGCTCAAAGCTCTCAATGCGCGCCAGACCATGGGCAAACTATTTTCGACGCACCCTCCCATCGAGGAACGGATCGCCCGCCTCACCGCTCAGTCGAGCGGAATGCGTTGATAGTCCTTTCCCAGGAAGACGCCACGATCACCGCGATCGTTCTGACGCTGGTCGTCGCCGGGTGGGGGATGGCTACATCAGTCATCTCGGCGGTCAAAGGACCAGCCTGGGGCGTGGGATTCATCATGAGGACCCGCCGTTTGTGGCTCGGTTTGGTGGTCGTGGGTTTGGTTGGCCTGTTCCTGGTTGATCCACAGTGGTTGGCCTTTGTTGTTGCGTACCTGGGTGCGTCTGCCTGGTGGCTTGGGTCGATGGTTCGCCAGAGAACGTCCGCGTTGCTGGAACTCGGAGAGGGCCACGCCGTTTCTTCGCTTCGTCAGGGCCAGATCCTGCGTTGGACCGGATATGGCATGGGTGCGGTCGCCGCAGTGATCGGCTACGCAGCCCAACTGGCCTGGGAACGATTCCCCGGCCTGGCGGTCGCCTGCGCAGCCTTCGCTATTCTTGCTCTGAGCTCGGGATTGTTCCTGGTTGTGAGGTCTCAGAGACTCCAGACCGAAGATCAGATGGAGTGACTCAAGGGAACTCAATTAGGCGGGTGCCGCAGAATTGCTAATCTATCCCCCGCCCGAGAGCAGTCTCGGTCTGCCGGGATGCCCGAGCGGTCAAAGGGAGCAGACTGTAAATCTGCCGGCTTCGCCTTCGGAGGTTCAAATCCTTCTCCCGGCACGGGTCCCGGACAAGCCCGGGATCTAGTACAACTTACGCCTCCTTAGCTCAGTTGGTAGAGCGCATCCATGGTAAGGATGAGGTCTCCGGTTCAAATCCGGAAGGAGGCTCAGGTTTTCTTCGGAAAGCCCAATAGACCAGCAGTGTCACGACGTTGAACAAAGTGTTCTCGCCGAGCACGAGGCGGCGTAGCTCAGTTGGTAAGAGCGCTCGACTCATAATCGAGAGGTCGGCAGTTCAAGTCTGCCCGCCGCTACGGAAATGGATAGGTGTAAAGCAGCTTTCAGCTGTCCGCGTTACG
The DNA here is from genome assembly GCA_016650365.1 of Acidimicrobiia bacterium. Taxonomy (NCBI): domain Bacteria; kingdom Bacillati; phylum Actinomycetota; class Acidimicrobiia; species Acidimicrobiia bacterium. Next base: position 396 of record JAENVV010000151.1, on the reverse strand, counting down.
GCGTCGAGAGCTGACGGCTGACAGTATGCCTAGTCGTTCCGAAACGAAATGACAGAGCCACGCAAGAAGGAGAACCGGCATGGCCAAGAGTAAATTTGAGCGGACCAAGCCGCATGTAAATGTGGGAACGATGGGACACATCGACCACGGTAAAACCACGTTGACTGCCGCCATCACGAAGGTGTTGGGCGATCGCATTCCGGGGTCCCCGGTCTATGCATTCGACGAGATCGACAAGGCGCCAGAAGAGAAAGAGCGTGGCATCACGATCTCGATTTCCCATGTCGAGTATGAGACGGCGAAGCGTCACTACGCACATGTCGACATGCCAGGTCACGCTGACTACATCAAGAACATGATCACCGGTGCGGCCCAGGTCGACGGTGCCATTCTTGT
>JAENVV010000150.1 GCA_016650365.1 Acidimicrobiia bacterium | reverse complement strand
GGTGTGACTGCCGATAGATCGGGGGGTTGGGTGAACCGGGGATTTCCATCGGCGTCGACGGATGGGTCGGGAACGTCGACCCCCTCCGCGCGAAGACAAGCGGTGAACGCAAGCATGGCTGCTTCGGCTTCCTGGCCATTGGCAGCGCCGACCACCGTGGTCGACGTGGTGGTGGTTGATTCGATAGACGCGACCTCGGTGACCTGCTCGTCACCCCCGCAGGCTGCCAGCAGCATGGAAAACAAGAGTATCGGGATCAGTGGTCTGGTTCGCATGGTCCCAGTCTGGCAAAGTTCAGCCGCTATTTGCATTCGGCGGAACGCCGCTTGCTCAGCGGAGCGGTTGACCCCACCAGGCGGCCATGAGCGAACCCTACCCGGACGCCAGTGCCTGGACCAGCGCCGAACCGTTTTCGACGACCGGTTCTCCGTGACCCACCAGCACCACCGAGAAGTCGAAGCCCGCCATCTTGGCGATCGAATCGTTGGCTGCCGCCATATCCGACGTGTATTGCGGATTGGCACCGGTCAAACCGGTTCCGTCCGTACCGTTTAACGAGTCGCCCGCCACCAGAATCCCGGCCGATTCATCGAGCAGGGAGATGTGGCCAGGCGTATGGCCTGGCGTTGCGATAACCCGCAGATCGAACACCGAGTCCCCATGACTGAGACCGACGAGTGGACGGGGCGAGCGGATCGACGGCAGGTCGGCATTTCCGGCGTAACCAGAAGCACTGGCAGCCCCATCCATCACGGCTGCCCAGCTCCCGATGTGATCGGGGTGGAGGTGGGTGGCGACCACGTGAGAGACATCTGGCCATCCAAGGCCGATCTGTCCGAGCGACACGGCGATGGCCGGGGCGCTACCCGCCGTCCCCGTGTCGATGACGGCGGCTTCACCACCCCTCGCCAGGATGTAGGCGGACACCGATCCCAGGTTGACCCGCTCCCAGGCCGTGGAGCCCCCGAACCCGTTTCCCAGCGGGGGCGTAGTCGATGAAACCGGGGTTGACGAGGATCCGGGAACCGGCGGAGTCGTGGTTGATCCTCCCATTACCGACAACGATGTGGTGGAGGCAGGATCACTAGTTGCGCCGGACCCGCAGGCCGATACCACGACCATGGCGATCCCAAATTTGCCGAGGTCTTTCAGAAATAGACGCCGATCAATCATCTCAGCTCCTCGTGAGGATTCAATCGTATCGCCGTGGCCGCTCTAGCGCTTCCGGATGAATTCGATCCCCAACCAGGTAACCAACGATCCGATCATGTTGGCCAGCAAATCAAAAGAGGCATCACGGCGTAGCGCCGTGCCACGCAACAGGTCGAGACCCAGTTCCAGGACCTCGTTGGATACCCCGAGAATGGATGCCACCGCCACGACTATGAGAAGCCGATGTTTCCACGTCGGGGCGGACACGTGGGAAATGAAATACATGGCGACCAAGGCCGACGTCGTTCCGCCTCCGACCAGGTGCTGGGAGAACGTGGCGGTATGTTCGCTGAACCAGGGGCTCGGCAGATCCCACGAGACGGCCACCGCCAACGCAGATCCCACCAGCCAAAGATGAGCCCGCAACTTGGGCGATCGACTCATGCTCATGAGCAACAGAGGAGGAAGGGTCAGGATGACCGCAGCAAAGACCAGGGTGACAACGGGAAGCATCACAGCCATCCTAAGCCCGGGCCGCCGCCTGTCAGTCGAGCCTCTCAGAGATCTTCACCGTGCTGTGGACCTCGACTTGATACCGGCCTTCCAGTCTTTGCTGAAGCGCCCAAATGGCCGGCTCGGCATCTGGCCATCCGGGTGGCGCATGATCGGAGCAACGAAGCGAAAACGTGTCGCGGTCCATGGCCGTGACACTCCCACAGACCGACAGATCCCGCCGGGTAATGCCACACTCGCCAACCAGCCAGATGGGCCTGACGATCCGGGCGGCCTCAGCCCTGACCCCCGATTCGGTCGCAATCATCCGCTCCGACAGCTCCACCGGCCCGATCGCCCGAAGGGTGCCCCGCCCAAGGGTGGAGTCTCCGAATGCGTCAGATCGTTCCCAGTACGCATGAATCCCACATCCGCACACGGTGGCCGGGGGCGCATGATCGGGGGTGCGGCGATGATCCCGGTACCACTCGGATACTCCAAAGTGAAGGCTCGGCGGTAGACATCGAGCCCGGGCCGAGCGATCCCGCCACACAAAGTCACGTTCGGTGGATGCCAGTGCCGGCAGGCCGTCTTCCTCGTCACGAATTACCCGCCACACCCGCCAGCCGGACGCCAACCCGCGGTTCTCTGCTCTGACGTGGGTGCGGGCCACAAATTACCTCGTGGCCGAAGGCAACACCGATCGCCTCATGAGGAGGAACCGCCGCCGCCCGCCTTGCGGATCACCGCCATGATCTCTTCACAGGTCTTACAGACCGGGTACCGTTGTGGATCCCGGTTCGGAATCCACACCTTTCCACAGAGGGCCATCACGGGCACGCCCTCGATGTTGGCGCGAACGATGTCGTCTTTCTTCACATAGTGAGAAAAGCGGTCGTGGTCGCCGTCGGTATCGGTCGTCTCTGGTCGGATGTCAGTTTCAGTCGAGTTCACTTCGACATTGTGCCACATGCTTCAAAGAGCGCTACCCGGCATCGACCCGGCCGGGTCGCCCTCATCGTCCGACCTAGGAGGCGAGGTCCTCTGAGAATCGGCCGACAACCTGGTCGACTCCCGCCATGAGTTCGTCAAGGTCATGCGGCTCACAGATGAGCGGGGGCGACAACATCAATTTTGCATTGCCCCGGTCATCAGCCCGAATCAGCAGCTTGGCATCCTTGATGTATTTCGGCAGCCGCTCCTTGACGTAGAGAGCGGTTTCGTCAGCGGTCAATTGTTCGGCCCGCTCACGGCTCCGTCCGAGCTCGATCGCGTAGAAGTAACCCATCCCTCGCACATCGGTTACGACGTCATAGGTATCGGAAAGTTCCTTGAGTTTGGCCTTGAAGTATCCCTCATTCGCCGCGACGTTCTCGACGACTCGCTCAGACTGCATAGCGGTGATGTTGGCAATCGAGGTGGCCATTACGACTGGATGTCCACCCCAGGTAGCCCCATGGGTAAATGATCCATCGTGTTCGACGAGGAGGTCGTTGACCAGCGCGTCGCGAATCACGACGCCGCCAATCGGGGCGTATCCGGAAGTAGCCCCTTTGGCAAAGGTTATGAAATCGGGCTCTGCGCCGACCAGCGGTGAGCCGAACCAGTCGCCAAGCCGCCCGAACCCGGTGATCACTTCATCAGCGAGCAAGAGAATGTCATACTGGTCGCAGATCCTGCGCAGCTCTTGCCAGTACCCGTCCGGCGGCACCAGCGCGCCGCCACTGTTCTGCACCGGTTCGGCCGCGATCAGCCCGATGTTCTCCGGCCCAAGACGAAGCACCGCCTCTTCAAAAGCGTCTGCGCCTCCCCCTGGCTCAAGCGTATTGGGGACCTTGTGGGTGTTCGGCAAGAGCGGATAGAACGGCGTCCGGATACTCTCAAGGCCGGTGAGAGAAAGAGCTCCCATCGTCGTGCCGTGATAGGAGACGTTACGGCTGATGATCCCCGTCTTGGTCGGATTCCCCCGGGTGTAATGGTATTGACGAGCGAACTTGATCACCGACTCGACGGCTTCTGAACCAGAGCTGACAAAAAACACCGAGTTCATGTCAGCCGGAGCCAAATCACTGATGAGCTTGGCGCACTCAAGCGACGTTGGATGGACGGCCGCCCAGGTGGGGGTATAGGCGAGCAGCTCCATCTGCTTGGCTGCGGCAGTGGCCAGGTCCGAGCGACCGTGACCGAGTTGGACGACGAACAACCCGGCCAGGCCGTCAAAGATCTTGGTGCCTTCATCATCCCAGAGGTGAACCCCCTCGCCCCTCACATACATCGGCACGGTCCCCTCGGCCCAGGCCTTGCCACTCGTGAAATGCAAGATCATGTGGCGGAGATCCGCTTTGTTGACGCCCATCATGCTCCTTGAGAAAGTTGCTGAGACGATACCTGTCGGTTGGACCCAGGTAAAGTGCCAGAATCGCCCCGTTGGGCAGTACCAATCTGGATTGAGCAACCAATTCTCCAGGGGACGTGCCGGGACGGCCAGGATTGGAGGAGGCATGAGTCGAAAACCGATTAGCCAGGTCCCGATCGGTCTCGATCCGCACTCCAAGGAGCCACTGTATAAGCAGCTTTCGAAGGCGTTGATCGAAGCGATCGAACAGGGTCAATTCGACACCACTGAGCTGCTGCCATCGTCGCGGACCCTGGCAATGGACCTCGGCCTGTCCAGGAACACCGTCAATCTGGCTCTGCAATACCTCATGTCCGACGGGTACATCACCTCGGTGGCCCGTATCGGACATATGGTCAATCCAGAATTCCAAGCCCACCTCGATGACACCCCTCGTCCAAGAGTCGAGCACCTGGAATGGCAGAGTCGATTCTCGACCCCACCCAGCGACGAAGGTCACGTGTGGAAGCCGGCCGGTTGGTCTTCATATCCGTACCCGTTCATCGCCGGGCAGATCGAGACGGCCATGTTCCCCACCAAATCCTGGGGGCGGTCCATGCGCCTGGCACTGACGGAGGAACACGCCGGAACCAGCCTCCACGATCTCGTAGATCGAGACGATGCGCTCCTCATCGAGATGCTGCGCCGTCACATCCTGCGGGCGAGAGGGATCACCGCGCAACCCGAGGAAATTCTTATAACACTCGGCTCGCAGCACGGTCTCGGTCTCGTGGCCACGGCGTTGCTGAACGGCCAATCAACGGTGGCCATCGAGGAACCTGGCTATCCCGACGCCCGGCATATGTTTCGTTCTCGTGGGGCAACCATTCGGGCGTTACCGGTCGACGAGCAGGGGGCGGTCATCCCGTCCGATCTCTCCATGGTGGACCTCGTGTTCGTCACGCCGTCCCATCAATACCCCACCAATGCGACCTTGTCGATCGGGCGTCGCCACGCCTTGCTGAACCAGGCATCGCGAGATGATTTCGTCATTGTTGAAGACGACTACGACTCAGAATTCCGGTATCTGGGTCAATCGACACCTGCCATGAAGAGCATTCAAAACTCCGGCCGGGTGATTTACCTCGGCAGCTTCTCCAAATTCCTTGCTCCCGGTCTCCGCCTGGGATTTGTGGTTGCGGAACCCACCCTCATTGAGCACTTGCGCGACCTGCGTCGTTATCAACTCCGCCATCCGCCCGGCATCCTCCAGCGTGCTCTGGCCCTGTTCATCCAAAGTGGTGACTACAACCGCTCGGTCCGACGGATCCGCAACGTGTACAAGGAGAAGTGGATCGCCATGTCAGAGGCGGTAGAAAAGCACATACCGTGGCCCGTCCCGATCCCGACCGGAGGCCTCTCGATCTGGGTCGGCGGACCGGTCGACTTCGACGCCACCACGATGGCCGAACTGGCCATCGAAGAAGGGGTGGTCGTCGAGGCCGGCGGACCATGCTTCGTTACCCCTCCGATTCCGCGCAATCATTTCAAGCTGGGGTATGCATCAACTCCGCTCGGGGCCATTGAACCAGGACTGGCGATTATCGCCCGCGTGATCGATCGACTCCGCTAAGCCGGCACTGGTACCTGTAACGCTGACGGTTCTGGCTCTTTACGTGATACCAACCACGGTGTACCTTAATGAGCGTCCCTGGGACGATAGGTAGCCCGCGCGTGGAGGTAGACAGATGCGAGTCGGAGTCGTCCGTGAGACCAAGATCGACGAGAACCGAGTTGCTCTGACGCCATCGGGTGCCCACGCTCTCGTTGAGGATGGTCACGACGTAATCGTTGAGAGCGGGGCAGGCTCCGGATCCCGCATCGGGGATGCCGAATACCAGCAAGCGGGCGCCCTCATTGTCGATTCAGCCAGTGACGTATGGGGCTACGCCGACATCATCGTCAAGGTGAAGGAACCGCAGGAGACAGAATTCGAATACCTGAGGGATGACCTCACGTTGTTTACCTATCTTCACCTGGCGGCCTACCCGGAGGTGGCCAGGGCGCTGACCGACAGCGGCACGACTGCCATCGCCTACGAAACCGTCCAATTACCCGATCGATCGCTTCCTCTGCTGGCTCCGATGTCCGAAGTGGCCGGCCGCATGTCGGTCCAGGTCGGGGCCAGATTCTTGGAGAGCTACGCCGGAGGCCGGGGGATCCTGCTCGGCGGCGTCCCCGGGGTCGAACCCGCCACCGTCGTGATCATCGGCGGCGGCGTGGCTGGATCCAACGCTGCCCAGATGGCTTACGGCATGGGGGCAGACGTCCATGTCTTTGATATGAGTCCCGTTCCACTCCGCGCCATCGACCGGCAATATCACGGAGCGGTCAAGACCCGGGTTGCCAGCCCGTTCGACATCAAGAACGCAGCCACCAACGCCGACCTCATCATCGGCGCCGTGCTGCTCCCCGGCGCTCGCGCCCCGAGACTCCTGAACCGAGAAGATGTCACCAAAATGCGGCCCGGATCAGTACTCGTGGACATCTCGATCGACCAGGGCGGCTGTTTCGAAACCAGCCGCGAAACCAAACACTCCGACCCCACATACATCATTGACGAGGTTGTCCACTACGCCGTCGGAAACATCCCTGGTGCCGTACCCCGTACGTCGACCTTTGCCCTTACGAACGTGACAACGCCCTATCTGAGGCTGCTGGCGAGTGAGGGCCTCGATGCCGCCATGGACCGCCGACCCGAATTGGCCGGCGGCCTCAACGTTCGCCACGGTCAGATCGTCCACGACGTCGTCGCCGCTCAGCTGGCCGTCTAGACCACCCCAACCATCACCGGCATCCAGGCACCGACTGCGGGGACACGTAGACTCCCCGAATGGAGCAACCCCAACGCGACCAAACCGTGACAACTCCCGGAAGCCAATCGCTCGACGGTGTGCCTAGCCGCATCGAGGTCACCCAGGGGCGGCAGGCATCGGTTGGTGGGATGGGGGTCGTGCGGGTGCTTCCCACGAAGGGCCGGCGGACCGTCGGGCCGTGGTGTTTTGTGGACTGCTTTCTCCCTGACGAGTTCTCGGAACCCAAGCCCATGGAGGTCGGCCCTCACCCTCACACCGGCCTCGCCACGGTCACCTGGCTGTTTGAGGGAGAGGCTTTGCACGGAGACTCGCTTGGCACCCAACAGCTGATCAAGCCAGGCCAGCTGAATCTCATGACCGCCGGACGGGGCATTGCCCATGCCGAACTCGGGGTGACCCCGGCGGGGCGCGGATTCCAGATGTGGCTCGCCCAACCTGAGTCGACCCGCCACGGCGGATCGCGCTTTGAGCACCACAACCAATTGCCGACCCTCACCATCGGAAACACAGAGGCAACGGTCATCCTCGGATCACTCGGATCGGTGAGCTCGACCGCCGTGGTCGATTCCGAATTGGTTGGAACCGAGTTGAAGATGCGACCGGGTTCTACCGTCATCCCGGCCGACGACCGATTTGAGTACGCCATCGTCCCCATCGATGCGTCCGTCAAAGTCGGCGAAGCCGTCGTCGAACCGGGTTGGCTCGGCATGGTGCCGGTCGGTGCAGAATCACTTTCGATCGAGGCCGGATCGGGCGGTGGCCGGATCATGCTCCTCGGTGGGGTCCCACTCGGCGAGCGCATCCAGATGTGGTGGAACTTTGTGGCCCGGACCCGAGACGAACTCACCCAGGCCTGGCAGGACTGGCAAGATGACAACACCGATCGCTTCGGATCGGTCGATTCCAGCCTGGCCCGGATCGAGGCTCCACCTCCTCCGTGGATCACACAGAAAGACCGATAGCCAACGTCGACCTGGGGGTGCAGTCCGGACCATCTGCTGGTATGCATCGCAGAACACGCCAGAAGCCACTACCATTTGGCCGGCAAAGTCTGACAAATTGCGACAACAGGGAAGGGTTCTGGTGAGTGGCGACCGGGAAACAAGGCTATTGGCAACAATTCAGGCCACGATGCAAGCCGGGGTCGACGCCGGCGTCATTCGGGTTCGAATCACCGACGACGAGTTGAGTGGAACCAACATCAAGGTGAACGGTCGCGACCTCGTCAATTTCGGGTCATGCTCATATCTCGGTCTTGGACAGGATCTTCGCCTCAAAGAAGCCGCCACGAACGCGGTTCATCGTTTCGGGCCGAGCTACTCGTCGTCGATCGCCTACGCATCGATTGATCTCTACACCCACCTCGAGACCCGCCTCATGGAGATGTTCGATGGGCATACGGTCATACCGGCGCCAACCACCACGCTGGCTCATTTGGCCGCCCTCCCCGTCCTGGTTTCCCGGGACGATCTTGTCGTAATCGACATTCGCGCACACGCCTCCCTCCATTTGGCTGCCGACGTCCTGCGGGGACGAGGCATTCAGGTGAAAGTCGTCAGGCACAGCGACATGACCGGCCTTCGGGCGACTCTCACCAAGATGGCGCCGAACTACGAGAAGGTCTGGTATCTGCTCGATGGGGTCTACTCGATGTTCGGCGACGTCGCTCCGGTTGGCGAGATCGACCACCTGATGGACGAGTTCGAGAACCTGTTCGTGTATTACGACGACGCCCATGGCTTCGGATGGGCTGGACCAAACGGAGTTGGCTACGTCCTTGAGAACACCAAACTGAGCGATCGCATGATCGTGGCAGTTTCGTTATCGAAGTCTTTCGGTGCCGGTGGAGCCGCTTTAGCCGTCGGCGATCCCGCGCTGGCCAGAACCATCATCTTGATGGGCGGAACGCTGACCTTTGGCGGGCCAATCCACCCTGCGGTCCTCGGAGCTGCCGTCCGATCAGCCGACCTTCACCTCAGCCCGGAGCATGCCGAACGTCAAACCTTGCTCTATGAGCGCATCGATCTCGTCAACCGCCTGGTGGTCGAGCATGGACTGCCCGTGCCATCACTTGACAGGACTCCGATTACGTTCGTGCGAGTTGGCACCCCAGACAACGTCATTCGGATGACCAAGGTCATGATGACCAACGGGTTTTTTCTGAACGCGGCGGGGTACCCCGCCGTACCCTTGCGAGAAGGCGGCGTACGCTTCACGGTGACCGCCAGCCATTCGTTGGCGGAGATCGAGGCAATGATCGCAACGTTGGCGGAATACATCAACCTGCCGGACATGATCGACTTGTCAGATGATCCAGCCGACCTCACTACGGCCAACAAGACGTCCTCGTGAGTGTCATTAACTAACAAATACCGACATTTTCATCAAGTAGACCCTGGTGACAGCCGATATTTGACTAGATGCAAGTCAGCATGCCCCAATTAGGTCTCGCAACCAGGAATTGGCCATCGGCGATATGGAAGCCGATGGCGTTTGTGGCGATAATGGTCATCCTGGCAGTCTCAACAGCGATCTCTCCAGAGACTGCAGAAACCGCTGGCACCGTCGCCGTAGCTCTCGGCTACGTCACCGGCGGTTGGCTCGCCCTTCGCCATGCGGGAAAAAATGAGGGTCGGGAGCGGCTCGTTTGGCGGCTCATCGGAGCGGGTCTCTCGTCGGCCGCCACCGGCGTGATTCTGCTGTCCGTACTCGAAACCATCGGGGCACATCAGCCAGCTTTTGGACCAGTCGACATATTCTTCATCTTTGGCTACGTCGGTGTCCTGGCGGGGGCGGCTTCACTCCCGAACGCCTTCGCAGGGCGACGCGACCTGGCTCGCACGCTCATCGACGGAATCGTGGGAGCAGTATCCATCGGCACCCTTGGATGGATCCTCGTCGTTGGCGACCTGATCGGCCACCACCTATCCAGCACCAGTTCCTGGGCTCGTTGGGTGGGGACGGCGTATCCGCTCCTTGACATCATGATCATCATCCTGTTCGTGACGCTCCTGAGCCGTCGATCCCAATACCGGCTCGACCTTCGTCTGTCGTTCCTGGCCTTGGGAGGCGTCTTTCAGGTCGCGGCAGATCTCACGTTTCTTACCTCGGGCGTCCGATCGAATTTCGCTGATACCCACCCGGTCTTCCCGCTATTTATCATCGCTTCGGGGTTCATGGCGGGTAGCGCCTACTTCGCCGGCGTGACGCCCAAACCACGAGAATACACCGAGCGGGCCGTCCATTTCCTGGCAGCTGGCGCACCATACGGGGTGGCTTTGACTCTGGGAGCAATCGCTCTGTTCTCACTCCCACACGCTGGATTCGACAAGACCACCCAGCTCCTCACCTCGGCCACATTGGTCGCCGGGTTCTTCGTCATCGTCCGCCAAAGCCTCTCCATCCATGACAACCGCGTCCACCTCGACCAGAAGCGAAGTGATCTCGTTTCATCCATCTCGCACGAACTACGGACTCCGTTGACAGCAATAGTGGGTTTCCTCGATCTGATGAATGACCCGGACAGTGGGCTGACCGCCGAAGAACAGAATGACCTCATTACTGTCACGTACCGCGAAGCCGCCCGTATGGCACGCATCGTCGCGGACGTTGTCTTGCTAACCCGCTTTGACCCCAACGAAATAGCGCTCGTTGAGGAAACAGTCGAGTTCAGCACGGTGATTGACGAGACGCTCCGCATTATCGAAGCCCCCAACACCCATATTGAGGTCCTCACGCAAGAAGACCTCGTGGCGACCGTCGATCGGGTTCGTGTACAGCAGGTGCTCGTCAACCTCGTCGAAAACGCCGTTCGATACGGCAGCGGCGAGATCGCCATCGTCGCACAAAATCGTGGGGGCGACCTGGTGATCGAAGTCCACGACAATGGACCGGGCGTTCCCAAACATGACCAACAAGTCGTTTGGCAACGTTTCGAGCGCGGTGCGAATCGGTTCAACGCCGCCATCCCCGGTTCCGGCGTCGGCTTGGCCGTTGTAGCGGCCGTAGCCAGCTCACACGGCGGTAGCGCCACCTACGAAGAGTCTGACATCCTGGGGGGCGCCTGCTTCAGGGTCAACCTGCCTGACCGGTGCCTGGACCACAAACCATCACCACTCCGTGCCGCTCTTCATACGACTATCGATCTCCCTCTCAGTCCGTCACTGACCCCGGGACGTCGCTAGCCTCTTGACCGAAAAGGAGACGGCGATCGGCCGCTTGGTCCACGATACGACGGCGCATGCCTGAGAAACCCCGGATGTCGCTCCGGACCTCGTTGAGAACGTTGCCAAGAACCGTCGTGGCGCTCGGATTCGTCAGCTTCTTCACGGACCTATCCAGTGAGATGATCTACCCCCTGTTGCCGGCGTTTCTCGTGACGGTTCTGGGGGCCGGGGCGTTGGCGCTCGGGACGATCGAAGGCATTGCCGAATCCACGGCCGCCGTACTCAAGGTCTTCTCCGGACGGTGGGCGGACCGAATGCAACGCCGCAAACCGCTCGTCATGGCCGGATACGGCATATCAGGGCTCGCCCGACCGCTGATCGGCCTCGTCGTGGCTTGGCCAAGCGTCGTCGTGCTCCGATTCACCGATCGCATCGGCAAGGGAATTCGAAGCTCTCCCCGCGACGCCCTCATCGCCGATGTGACTCCCCCAGCGCGCCTGGGCGCCGCGTATGGCTTGCACCGGGCCATGGATCATGCCGGAGCGGTGGCCGGTCCGCTGGTGGCGGCCGGCCTCCTGTTGATTCCCGGGATCGGACTGCGCCAAGTGTTCCTTTTGGCGGCGGTCCCGGCAGTCATCGTCATGCTGGTGCTGGTATTCGTGGTGAAAGAGCCTGGCGACCGACCGGTCGCCACCGGGGAGCCTCGGTCTCTCATCGAAGGCTGGCGAGCCACGGACTCGTCGTTTCGACGGTTGCTGTTTGCCGTCATCATTTTCACCCTTGGCAACAGTACCGACGCCTTCCTGTTGCTTCGTCTCACCGACGTCGGGTTCGCTCCTGCCTGGGTGGCAGTGCTCTGGTCGCTTCACCATGTAGTGAAACTGGTTTCCAACCTGTACGGCGGCCAACTGTCTGATCGGGTTGGCCGCCGGGGCCTGATTGGGAGTGGTTGGGTACTTTATGCAGGTATCTACCTCGGCTTCGGGCTGACAACGGACGCGACCAGTCTGGTCATCTTGTTTATGGTCTACGGGATCTACTTCGGTTTAACCGAACCCGTGGAACGGGCCTGGGTCGCCGCGCTGGCGCCGGCCGAGGCTCGCGGTGGAGCGTTCGGCTTCTATCACGGTTCGGTCGGCCTCACCGCCCTTCCGGCCAGCCTCCTCTTTGGGCTTCTCTACACCACACTCGGACCGGCAGCGGCCTTCGGAACCGGAGCCGCTCTGGCCATCATCGCCACGGTCCTGCTCCTCCGGGTCAGTCCGACCGTCCCAAATACCGCGCAAGTTTGACCCGATTCCACGCTAGGTTTTTCCCGATGACCACTTCCTTCTATCCATTTGTCTCTGGCTGCCCTACGTGCGGGTTCGACATCGAAACCTGGGACATGCCAGATGCCATTAGAACCATCAGCCATGCAACCGACTTGGTCGACCTGGCCTGCGAGTCGATGCGACCCGAGTTGTTGGATCAGCACCCGGATGAAACCTCGGCGTCCATCGCCGACCAGATCATCGGCCTCTCCGAGTTTCTTCACACGGTTCGAGGGATGATTGTCCACGCCATCCGGGGTCCTGAGCCGACCGACGAGGAGCGGGAGAGCTCATTCCAACCCGTACTCGAGTCACTCGGCCACGAAACGGAATTGACGATGGGCGTTCTGCGAGACCTGACCCCTGCCGGGTGGGACGGGTCAGTACCTGAGGCCAACACCGGTCACGAAACAGTCGGCCTCGCCGTCCGACACCTCGCCCACGCTGTCCTGCATCTGCAAACGACCATCGGCGCCACCCGAACCGAGCTCGGCGATATCGTGGACATCGGCAGAGGGGAGGTCGTCCAGGTTTCTGGGTCAGGCGGTGGACTGCCCAAACTCCCGCTGCTGACAGCGACCATTGACAAGACGGGTGTGGTGGGCGACCGCCAAGCCACCCGCCGCCATCACGGTGCCCCGTTTCAGGCTCTGTGCCTGTTCAGCGCCGAAGTCGTCGACGAGTTCCAGGCACAGGGCCACCCGATCACCTACGGGTCAGCCGGCGAAAACATCACGATCCGGGGACTCGAATGGTCGAACCTCCGCGCCGGTTTGGAAATCAAGATCGGCGAGGTGCTCTGCCGTCTGACCGCCCCGGCGGTTCCCTGTTCACAAAACACGCCATGGTTTTCCGACGGCGACTTCTCCCGGCTCTCCCATGACAAACACCCCGGTCAGTCCCGCTGGTACGCCAGCGTGGTGAGCGGAGGCACGGTCAACCCGGGCGACGAGGTGAACCTCGCCTGAAGCCCAGAGCTCAGATCACCGGAGGGTCGGAAACCGGCAGGTCGAGTGGTGCGGATGCTCGGGTTCGTCGGAGCCCGGACCGTCTTGAGTCGGCGGTAGCCGGGTCGCCGCCTAACGGTGCTCCACTGCCACACCGCCGACCAGGATCTCACGAGCTGAGACCTCAAGGAATGGACAGGTCGATCGCGTAGTCGAGAAGATTGCGGGCTTCTTCGGCCGAAAACGTTCCCGCCAGGAGCCCGTTCGCGATGCCCGTCATGGTTGCGACGAGCACAACGGCCTCCGAGTGCGGGACCGTCCCGGGGCGCGCTTCGCCTTCGGCGACCGCACGCTCCAGTTCATGCTGAATCGTCTCGATCAAAGATGTGTCCAGACCCGCTTCTTGCGAGGTACCGAGAGAGGGATCGGTGAGAGCGGCCGTACGGAGTGCGATGAACACGAGCATGGCCTCACGTCGCTCGCTATCGAGAGGCAGGAACTGGGCGAGGATGGTGTCGATCCTGGCTTTCGGTCGAGGGTCCGACCCCAAACCCTGAAGCGCCTCACCGATGCGGGCTACAGCTTCGTTTCCAACTTGTTGGAGCGTGTCGGCCAGGAGTTGGTCTTTGGTCCCGAAGTAGTACTGGACGAGACGCACCGAGAGTCCCGCTTCTTTGGCGATGCTCCGGAAGGTTGCTGCCTGCAGCCCGCCGCTCACCGTTGTACGGACCACCGCCTCGATTATCTGTATCCGACGCGCGTGTCGATCGGCTTCACTCATCGCGCCTCGACTCGCTCAATGAAGTCGAGGATCGTCATGGTGGTGAGTTCCGGATATTGGAACGGGAGGCCGTGCTGGGCATCTGGCACTATCAGCGTCTCAACATCTGGCATGAGCCGCTGAGCGCGTTCGGCGGCACTCACCGGGTTGTACAGCTCGGTCTTTCCACCCATATAGAACAATGTTGGGACGGTGATCCGTTGAAGCTCATCGTCGGTGAAGCGCTTCGGAAAAGGAAGGCCCTGTCTAAAGTTCTTCGCTCCGAACAGCACGGCCTCCATCTCGCCGGGCGCAAATTCAACTCCCGGAGATATGCGCTCAGCGAACTCTTGCAAGGCGTAATCGCTGAACTGCGCTTTTACTCCAGCCACAACCATCGCCCCCAGAAACCGCCGACTTACCCGGTCGATCGCTCCCCCCGGTTCGATGGCAACCAATGAGCCGATCGTCGTTGATCCCAACGCCGAGCACATCGCCACGTAGCCACCCTCTGAGTACCCAACAAGGTGCGGCGCATCAAGATCTAGCTGTTCAATCACACCATTGAGCCAAGCTGCATATTCAGAAGAGCCCGCGATGGGCTTCGTTTGCCTGCTGCGGCCGAGAGCCCCGATCGTGTCGAGCGCAAGAACATTATGCGATGCCGCCAGCGGCTCTACGAGCCTCCACCATGCCAGTGAAGTACCAATATTGGGATGTACGAGCACGATCGGCGATCCTCCTGCTTTGCCAGAACGCCGGACATGAGTCGTACCAAAGTCGGTTTCAACGTCCAGCTCCTCGGACGGCACCGGCCAGTTCGTCAGCATCTCGTCATACATCTTGAAGAACTTCGCTCGAGCTTCATCACTCTTGAAACGGCCGATCTTGGCCTCTGGCATGTCTTGCCCTTCCTGAATATTGATACAAGCGTATCACAAAATTTAGTACGGCTGTATCAAACAATATTCCGGCCTCCCGAATCCTCTGGCCAAGGCGAAGATCTGCCCTAGCAGGCGCTGAAAATTCAGACACGCTTACAAAATGTAAAGGAGTAAGATCGGAAGGGCCCCATGGAGCAGACGCAATGGCCAAATTCTTGATCTTGTACAAGGGCGAAGCCACGGATATGTCGGACATGACACCAGAACAATCCCAGGCCGTCATGGCCAAGTGGGCCGACTGGATGGCAGGGTTGGGTCGGCCGTAGCCGACATCGGAACCCCCTTGGGTGCCGGGACATCAGTGCTCGATAACGGCTCCGAAGGAACTGCCGAATCCTTGACCGGCTATTCAATTCTTGAGGCCAGCGACATGGCCGCCGCCAAAGCGCTAACCGACGGGCACCCATATCTGAGTGACAACGACGGTTTATTTGCGATCGATATCTACGAGATGATGGCCGTTCCTGAAATGTAGAACACCAGGTTGACGAGGGTCGGCCGTCAATCTGGGGCGGTCGATCTCGTTGGGGGACATAGCCCGGGACGTTTCTTCCGCTGGTGAGTGGCGTTGGGGGGGCGGTTCGCCTTGGGGGCACTTAGGTGGAGAGGACGAGTCTTGAGTCCGTCGCCTGCCGTTTCTGTAAACGATGCGGCAACAGCGTGTGGGCGGTTGGGGAGTTAGGAGCTCGCCTGGACCGTAACGGTCGGGAAGGTCTCGTCCTGTGGGGTTGGCGGGACGGAGGTCGGTGACCCAACGGCCGATGCGAGTGTCCGGGGGACGGCGTGACCGGAGGTCACGTTGCAGAACGGCGTGCCCGTTGTGTCCGTCTCGGGTCAGTCCGTAATCTCAACAAGTCAGCGACAACAAGTGGGGCGATGGGGGGAGTTGGGAAGATCTCCTGTGGTGCGTCTCGGTGGGGGTAGAGGGCCTCGTTGTCCCCTCCGAGCAGGCAAGTGTTGGGCTGGTTCTTCTTTTCGTGCATCGACTCTCGGCTGGTC
>JAENVV010000149.1 GCA_016650365.1 Acidimicrobiia bacterium | reverse complement strand
TCGATGGACTCGAGCTCATGGCTCGCCAGTTTGCCTCGGCCAAGGCGACCGTCAATCCGGCGCTTCAACTACTCGGCGTCGCTTTGTTCGATTTCTCAACGGCCGGCACTGCCATCCGTCGCGAGGTTCGCGCTCAACTCAATGCCGAACTCGGCGGCGTGGCACCCGTCATCAAATCCATCATCCGACGCGCGGAGCGAGCCGCCTACGACATGCGGAAGAACGGTCTGCTTGCCCACGAGTATCAAGCCAAGGCCGTCGAAAGTCACGAGCGGGTTTCCATTGCGGAACGTATCCGCATGTCACGATCCGGTAACGCCGCTCCGCAATACTCCTCAGCTGCGGGAGGCCTCGCCGAGGACTACGCCAAGCTAACCACCGAATTGCTGCTCTCGCTTGGCGATCTTCATTCGCGGGTGGGGCGTTGACCAGGCAACGCGACTTGAGCGGATTCGGGGTGCAGTCCCCCCCTCGGCCCGTCAGTCGACCGGTGACCGTCCCGCGCCCCGAGTTGTTGTCCGTGCCACCTCCCCCTCGCCCCGAAGGAAGCGCGAACACTGCAAGCAGCTCGCCTCCGACCAAGCCCAAACCTGCAGCCAAACAACGAGTCACCCTGTCCTTGCCCACCCAGGTGGCCTTGATGCTCCGCTCAACGGCTGACACCGAGCAGCGGATCTACCTCGACATCATTCAGTCGGCGTTCGTTGCGCACGCCGACGAGGTCGAAGACGAACTGATCAAGAGTCGGGATCGGCCGAGTGCTACCGGAAGCCGCCGTCGGGCAGGATCGGGCCGCACCCAGATTCCCTTGAACATCCTCAAAGAGGACCTCAAGGTTCTCGACGAGCGCGTCAAAGCCTTGAATCTCGATCGGTCGACCTACGTCGCCGAGTTGCTCGTTCGCGAACTCAAACGCTGACGGACCCCGGACCTTCGGCTTCCCAAGTCACGGACTCAACGGGCTCTGATCCGAAACCCTTGAAGACCGGCCCCCGCAACCGACCGGCATCGGTCCACATGCGGAACCGGACATGAGCGACAAGTTGCGGAACACAGAAGCCTCCTTCGGGTATGTCCGGGTCGGCGATGAAAGGATCAGGGCCAGCCATGTCATCGAGCGCCGATCGGATGTGTCTTCGATCCTCGTTTGAGAAGCCGGATCCGACCCTGCCGATGTACCGCAACCGATCCCCGACGAGCAGCCCCAATAGAAGAGCCGAAAACGGCTCACCAACTTCGGAGGGGCTGTAACCGCCCACGAGGCAGCGAACGGTCGTGAGGTTCAGGATTTTTCGCCAGGCTCCGCTCCTTCTGCCGGGTTCATATCCAGAGGACAGTCTCTTTGCGACCATACCTTCCAGCCCGGATGCCTCGATGGCCGAGAACAGATTTACCCCATCGGTCGGCGTGAGATCGTTCACAGTTATCGGGGTATCTTCCGTGAACTCTGCCAGGAGTTCCCTCCGCCCGAGCAACGGAAGGGTTATTACGGAATCGCCTTCCCATTCGAGTAAGTCAAAGGCGACGAACTGAACATCGTGATGCTCACGCCCAATTCGGGCAAGCTTCTCGAAGGACGGACGACCATCGCCGTCAACGACCACGACCTCTCCATCGATGACGCCCGGGCGTAGCTGAATCGCCGCCAGCGACGGATACCTCTCGGACAGATCGTTGCCGTTCCGGCTACGCAACCGCAACCGGCGGCCGTCCGAATAAGCGAGAGCTCGCACGCCATCCCACTTGAGTTCAAACCCCCAGCGCGGATCGTCAAATGCCGCCGGCCAGGGCGCGGCCAGCATCGGCTCATAGATCACTCGGCCAATGCGGCGCGAACCAGGCGGTTCACCAGGGACCCGTCTACGTCGTCCTTGTGATTGGCCATGATGAGGCCCATTACCTTCCCTGCGTCGGCCGGGCCGACGGCGCCGGCAGCGACAATGGCTTCGTCAACGATCAGCCGAGTGGCGGTCTCATCGAGCTTTGTGGGCAGCCATCGACTCAAATACTCGGACTCCCGCGCCAATTTGGCCGAGAACTCGGCGCCTCGCTCTCCGAGCCCGTCGTATTCAGCTTTGGCTTTCTGGTTCCGCTTCACGAACCCGGCTATGACTTCGACCCACATCGCATCATCTGCATCGCCCGTGGCACCGGGTTCGGACAACCGCTTTCCCATATCTGACTTGACGCCTCGAATCGCAGCCAGACGAGCCTGGTCCTTGTTCCGCATGGCATCTTTCAATTCGTCATTCAGCTCTTGTTCAATTGACATCTTCACCTCCGCTGACGCGCTCAAGCGCCTCAGCTATAAGTCCGGGATCATCCGTGATAATGGCGTCGACTCCCCATTCCGCCAAGATGGTAACGAGGTCAGGATCATTCATCGTCCACACCGAGATCGAGAGATCATCGGGAACCGGTCCGTTCACCAGGCTCCAGTGCGGCGCCACGATTTCGTGCCCCACGGCACGAGCGTGGGCGATCGCATCGCCAAAGGAACCCCCCTCGTCGACGAGCAGGCCAGTGTGGACCGAAGGAAACCGGGCTTTGACCTGGTCCATCGTCACCCAATAGAAACAACTAAGGAAGTCCGATGGCCGGGCCATTTCTGCCACCCGCAGCGCCGTTTCTCCATCGGGCTCGAATCCCGGCTGGAGCGGCCAGTTCTTGATCTCAATGTCCAGAGCCAGGCCAGGCACCTGTCCCATGAGATCATCCAGGCGTATCGGATGATGCCCCCTTCCGACGTCAACCGCCCGAAGATCAGCCCAGCCGGTTTCGGCGACTACCAGACCACCAATCGAGGGATCGTGAGACAGGACCAATTCACCATCAGCGCTTCGACGGACGTCGAGTTCCACCAGGGACACCACCTCGGCGGCGGCTTGAAAACCCGCCAATGTATTGTCAGGAAAGCGAGTTGGCCAACCCCGATGACCGGCCGCCCTAGGTATTTGTGAAGAAAATATCAAAATATCCCTTGTTTTTGACGCACCACATGCTTACCATCGCCTAGCTTGTGAAACAAATCACGTGCTCGCCCGAGAGACCTCCTCGTGTGGCACTGGCCTAACACCACTTGGCACCAATCTACTGAAGGAATCCCCCAGTGCTCGTAACACCCGATCCAGATACGACAATCGTCTCCGACTGGCGCGACCTTGCGCTTTGTCGCGATTCAGAACCAAACCTCTTTTTCCCCATCGGAACCACCGGCCCTGCCGTGGAGATGATCAACGACGCAAAAGTCATCTGCTCACAGTGCTCCGTCCAGGAGTCCTGCCTGCAGTATGCGCTTCAGACCAACCAGGAGGGTGGCATCTGGGGCGGATTCGCCGAAGATGAGCGTCGCCGGCTTCGGAAGCGCTGGCTCGCCGAGCGTCGCCGCCGCAACAACTAACTTCCACCTACGTTCTAACAGAAGCGGGGTCCCGAGTCGGGACCCCGCTTTCGTTGTGGACGGCCGTGTCGATTAGGCGAAGCCGACCTGACGCTCACGTTCTGTGGTGTCAATCTCGATGTGTCCAATGTTCTCGACAGGCAGCCCGAGTTCTTTGCCCTTGATATCGGTCACCCACCAGATCTCTTTTTCGTCTGCGAATAGCTTTGAGACTTCGACCTTGAAGCCGGCCAGATCCTCGATATCGATCTCGACCTCGCGAGGACTGCGGCTCATAGTGATGCGAACGCGCATCCGATACTCCTTGTTCGATGGCCCTATCGTAGCTGACCAACCGCCTCACTTTAGCGATATATAACGATATTTAGAGTTGACACCGGGTCGAGGTAGATTTACGATTGCTAACGATATGCAACGTTTGTTTGGTTGGTTCGTGTCGGAGTCGGCACTCATCTGGTTCCTCCATCGGTCGGCCCGCCTGTTCCCGGTCGACTGGTCAGACTTCGATGTATGGGTCCGTTTCACTCCCCCGGATCAGGTCGTCATGGCTGCGGGCCGATACCTTGCGCTGGCGCTCGCCTACTGGCTCCTGCTGTCCAGCACCACCTACAGCGTCGGACTCATTTCCGATCTCCCCAATCTGGTCAGATCGGTTGAGTGGGGAACGCTGCCTGTGGTGAGAAACGCCGCCCGACGAGCAGTGGCGCTCACCATGGCCACCGTAACGATTGCCCCCTCGAGCGTCATGCTTTCCCCGTCCGTACATTTCAATCACGATGCCCCGGCGGGACCCGTCATTCAAGTCGATGGCGCCGACCGGAAAGCCCCAGAAAAGAACACCGACCGGGAGGCCAATGGGGCGGTCATTTCGGTCACTGACAACGGACTGATTCTCCCTCCCGGGGCGACCGTGACGGTTCCGAAGCCGACGCGGCCGTCGGTGGCCACCCCACGACTCGTCGATCGAACTCAGATGCCTGCAAGGGCCACCGACCTACAAACGACCGAGATCGAGCCAAACCCACCCGTCACGAAGGCCGCAGCCACCGAATACCAGGTGATCGACGGCGACAGCCTCTGGAGCATCGCCACCCACCACCTCGCCGCATCTCATCCAGAGGCTCCGTTGTCCGATCGTGAGATCGCCCGCTACTGGGTTCAGGTTGTCGGCCTGAACCGCGCCAGCCTGACCTCGAAGAATCCGGACATGATCTTTCCAGGCGAAGTGATCGTCCTCCCACCGGTGGACGGGTAGGCAGAATCCGTGCCAACGGCGATTCATTTCCCTCAACCGATCGACCTTGAGGAGATCGCCAACGTACCGATGCTCGACCCCCCGGCGGCGGGTGGGCACCGCATCAGACGGGTGGCGGCCGGCCTGGTTCTGGCCATCACCGCAGGACTCGCAGGGGTATCGGTCGCCAGGATGACGACTGACCACCAGTTATCGACACCTGCGGCAGGAATAGCCGAGATGGCCCTCCGTGAAATGGTCGGTTCGACGAGGGATCGCTATGTAGCTTTTATGGGGCCGGTGTCCGCAATTCAACGGGGCGATGTATGGGTGGTTACCCTGGCCGCCGACCTCCTCGGCTTGACCGACGACGGCTACACACCGACCGGCATGCACTTTTTCGAGATCGAGCTCAGACAGCACGAGAGCGGGTGGCTCGTCGTCGGCGGCCCGGCCGAGGTAGCCGGTCCAGCCTCGGTCATGTCCAATCCGGTCCCACTACCGGCGGCGACCGACTCACCTGTCACAAACGCCATACATAACTACCTCGACTGGCTCCTGACGGGCACCCCCGGAAGCTACGACGCCAAACGACCTGATCCGACACCGTACCGGTCGGTCGAGATCACAGGAATAGCTTCGACGACCGATGAAAGCGGAACGATCAGCCGAATAGGGGTGCGGGCGATCGATCGTTTGGGACATCCCATTGACCTGGCGTATCGACTGCGAGTGATCGACGTCGGGGGCTCGTGGATCGTCGTTCCGAACTCGTAGACGGCTACACGATTGAGCGAGCGAGTATCAGACGTTCTCGCCGAGGAACAGCTTGGACACGGAGGATTCCATGAAGATCGCCTCAAGTGCCTCCGCCACAATCGGGGCGATCGAAAGCACCTTGATCTGTTCAAGGTGCTGGGCGTCGGCCCGCAGTGGCAATGAATTCGTGATAACAAGCTCGCGAATGGGAGCGTTCTTGATACGATCGATGGCCGGGTCAGACAGAATCCCATGGGTGGCCGCAACCGTGACGCTGAGTGCACCCTTCTCCATGAGCAGTTCTGCCGCGTTGCACACGGTACCGGCCGTGTCAATGATGTCATCCACAATCACCGCATGCCGGCCCTTCACCTCACCAATGACCGCCTTGGCCGAGGACTCATTGTGCCTGTCGGCTTCCCGGCGCTTGTGAATGAAGGCGACATAGGCCCCGAGATGACGCGCATACCGTTCCGCCCGCTTCACACCGCCGGCGTCCGGGGACACAACCGTCATCGGCGAATCAACCGTTGACGACAAATAGTCCGTAAAGAGAGGCATGGCGGTCAAGGCGTCAAACGGCTGATCACTGAAACCCTGGATCTGACCGGTATGCAGATCAATCGACACCATCCGATCGGCGCCCGCAGTCAAGAACAAGTCGGCCATCAGTCGAGCCGTGATGGCCTCGCGCGGACGTACCTTCTTGTCTGCCCTGGAGTAGCCGAAGTACGGAATCACGGCCGTAATCTTGCGAGCCGACGCCCGCTTGAGTGCATCAATGGCGATCAGCTGCTCCATGATGTAGAAGTTGATCGGATCGGTATGGCTCTGGATGAGGAAACAGTCGGCCCCGCGCACCGACTCAGAGGGGCGGGCGTAGATCTCACCATTTGCGAACGTCGACCGCTCAAGCTGACCCATCTTCACGCCGAGGGCTTCAGCAACCTCGTGAGCCAGTGCCTCGTTCGATCCGCCACTGAACAGCATCAGTCGTTTTCGAGATACGACCTCCACTAGGAACGCTCCTCTTTTGCTTTACGCCGCTTGTCGATGCGGTCAGCGTAGCCAGCGATTTCGCGTTGTGCAGCCCTGCCGACGGCCAGGGCGCGGGCGGAAACATTTCGGCTGATCGTGGATCCGGCTCCGGTCATCGCATCATCTCCCACGGTCACCGGCGCCACGAGCATCGTGTCGGAACCGATCAGCACCCTGGCGCCGATTTCGGTCCGATGTTTGTCGACCCCGTCATAATTACAGGTAATCGCACCGGCTCCAATGTTCGTATCGGGCCCGATGCTGGCGTCCCCCATGTACGAGAGGTGGGCAACCGTGGCTCCTTCCCCAAGACTGGCGTTTTTCATTTCCACGAACGTTCCAACCTTGGACCCTGCCTCCAGGACCACTCCGGATCGAAGCGAGGCATAGGGACCCACCCGAACGTCGGCACCCACGGCCGAATCCCGGATCACGGAGTAGGTCACGACCGAGCGGGGCCCGATCCGACTGTCGACCGCAAACACATCTGGTCCGACCTGAGCCCCAGCACCGACATGGCAAACCCCCTGCAGTTGGACTCCGGCATAAAGCTGGGCGCCAGGTTCGATGACCGTGTCAGCCGAGATGAACACCAGATTGAGGTCTTGGATCCAAACTCCGTGTTCCATCCAGTCGACGGCAATTCGCCGACGCATCACAGCACTGGCGTCGGCCAGGTGAGCTTGAGAGTTGACGCCGGCCACTTCACCGATGTCGGTTTTCACTCCCAACATCGCCAAGCCTTGATTGGCGAAGTACCCGATCACATCGGTCAGGTAGTACTCGTTTTGGGAATTGTCATTCGTGAGACTTCTGAGACCTTCGATAAGTCGCGCCCCATCGAAGGCGTAAATGCCGGCATTTATCTCGTTGATTGCCAACTGGCCCGCGGTGGCATCTTTGTGTTCGACGATACCGACCACCTGACCCTGCTCATCGCGCAACACCCTGCCATACCCGTACGGATCGGGGACCTCGGCCGTAAGGAGGGCGGCCGCCGGCCGGTCAGGGCCGTTCGACTCGACGAGCGCCTTGAGCGCATCGCTCTGGAGAAGCGGAGTGTCCCCCGACAGGACCAAAACCGTGTGGGATGAGACATCACCCAGCGCCTCGATGGCGATCTGGACGGCGTGGCCAGTTCCCAGTTGCTCGGACTGCAGACAAGTGTCGACATCGTCAGGCAGGGCAGAGGCAACGGCTTCGGCACCGAATCCCACGACCACCATAATCTGATCGACCCCGACCCCCCTGGCGGCTTCCACCACCCATTGAATCATCGGGCGGCCAGCCAGAAGGTGCAGCACCTTCGGCAGCTCCGACTTCATTCGGGTGCCCTGGCCGGCAGCCATAATCACAGCCTTTACGGCCATTAGTACCTTCCTATTCTGGCTGGGAGGACAGGACTCGAACCCGTACTGACGGGATCAAAACCCGTAGTGCTGCCAATTACACCACCTCCCACCGAGGGGTACGCCATTCAGTGGCGGACAGGATCATTGTAATCACGCTCCTGCGGCCGTACTCGCGCCCCGTGGTCAACCGGGATCGTCGCTCGGATCGCCCGCATTCCCGAGACCACCGATGCGGCCCCGGTGGCTTCTTCAAGGTCGGCAAAGAAAGCAAATAACGTTGGGCCGCTTCCCGACATGGCGACGGGCCGGCCCCAGGCGGCCATGAGTTGGGATCGATAGTCAGCCAGGTCAGGGACGATCGACACCGCGGCGGGATACAAATCGTTCATCACCTCTAAATCCCGTAGCGATGGAGGCACGGATCTCCCGGGAAGCGGCACCCCCGCCGGACCGTCGAGGTCATCCCATCGCTGATATACCGCGGGCGTCGAAAGCTCAATCGGAGGGACCGCCAACACCAAGGTGAAATCATCCGGCATCGGGACGGGAGAAAGCGCCTCGCCGTAGCCCTCCATGAGCGCCGACCCGCCAGACAGGGAGAAGGCAATATCAGAGCCGACTTCGATTAATCGGGCAAAATCGACTGGTCGGCCCGTTAGGGCGGCGAGGCCTACCGCCATCGCAGCCGCATCAGCCGACCCGCCCGCCAGACCGGCTGCAACCGGAATGTGCTTTTCGAGGGCTACACGAACGGGACGACGTTTTCCCGGGTCGCCGACCCAAAAGGCTGCCGCGGACTTCCATACCAGATTGTCTTTTCCGGTCGGGAGGTCGACGCTTCCCTCCGGCGGGGTGGGTAAGCCGATGATTTCCAGCAAGTCCTCCTCCCACCATTCGATAGCCAGATAATCATGCCAGTCGACCATTTGCACCCGCGACTGGAGTCGATGGAACCCGGATCGATCTACCGCGGCGACCCGCAGCGACAAATTCACCTTCGCTGGTGCCTCGGTGGTGATCACGTTCCGGCCACCTCAGCCAACCGAAGGTATTCGTCCGGCGAAACCGTTTCAGCTCGACGAGTGGGATCGATTCCGGCAGTTTCCAGAATCGCCGAAGGGTTTGAGAACTCGCCACTGAGAGATTTTCGAAGCATCTTCCTCCGCTGCCCGAAGGCTGCTTTGGCGAGAGCGATGGCCTGTGTGGCCAACGGATGAGCGGGAATGCGCTCAAGCACAACGACCGCACTGTCGACCGCGGGCGGGGGAACGAATACCTGAGGCGGGACCGAGAATGTCGCCACCAGTCGGGCATGAAGCCCGACGATTACCGATGGAACACCGTAGTCAGAGCTGCCAGGGTCGGCCAAGAATCGGTCGACCACCTCGCTCTGAAGCATGACAGACAGTTTTCCAATGGACGCATACTCCTGGAGCACGTTCAGCACGAGCGGAGTTCCAACGTTGTATGGCAAGTTGGCGATCAGGTGCCACTGATCACCAACCAGAGCTTCGTCAAAATCGATATCGAGAGCGTTTCCGAATCTGATGTCGACTTCGAAACCCTCAAGAACCTCCGCCAGAACCCGACCGAGCCCTTCATCAAGTTCATAGGCAACCACCCGGGCACCCGTGGCGACCAGAGCGCGGGTGAGCGTTCCGGTTCCAGCCCCAATCTCGACAACCCGGTCGGCCGGTCCAACGCCTGCTGCGCGCACGATCCTCTCCACAATGTTGGGATCGGCCAGAAAGTGCTGACCGAGCGCATGTCGGGGCGTCAGGCCGTATTTGGCGAGCAGGGCGTCGATTTCAGCTCTGGTTTGACCGCGCACGTGTGAATTACCGGTCATCGTCCAAAGACCCTGGCTGCGTTGTTGGCAGTGACAGCGGCGACTTCATCAACAGAAATACCCCAGACATCGCCAAGCGCGGCACCGACATAACGCACAAAGGCAGGTTCATTCTGTTCCTGACGATGAGGAGGCGGAGCCAGATAGGGCGTGTCGGTTTCGACAAGGCATCGATCGGGCGGGACCAAAGCAGCTCCCATCCGGACGGTATCTCCGGTCTCAAAGGCGACCGGTCCGGCGTACGAAAACGTGACTGTTTCGATCTCAAGAAAACGTTTGGTCCATCTGGGGCCGCCGGTCCAGCAATGCAGGATGGCCCGCACCGGAGAGTTGAACAAGATCTCATAGATATCGGAAAAGGCGTCCCGACAGTGCACGATGACCGGCAAATCTGCCCCGAGCGCCAGGTCGATCTGATCGAGAAAAGATCGCCTCTGATCCTCCACCGGGGCGAGATTCCGGTAGAAATCCAGCCCGGTTTCTCCGACGGCTGAAACCAGGGGGATCAGTGCCTCGATCCGCTCACGTTCGGCCTCCCAGCGCGCCGCATCATGGGGATGGAGACCAGCGGTAGCAACCACCGCCCGATACCGGCTCGCCAACTCGACAGAACGTTCCGAAGATTCGGCGTCGATGCCCGGGGCGACCAGCCAGGCGAGGTGCGGTTCGGCTCGCGCCAACAGTTCGTCCGTTGGACGATCGTCCAATTGGAGATGACAGTGTGTGTCTACCCAGGGTCCATGCACGGTCGCGAGGCTACTGCGTCGTGGATGGTTCTCTACTGATTCGTCACCGTGTCGGTTACAATGAATACGTCAGCCGCCAGGGAAAATATAGGGTGAGCTGAGAACATATTCACCTGGAGGATGACATGAACACGGGCATGGTTCGCAAGATCGACGATTTGGGCCGGATTGTTGTACCAGCAGAAACCCGGCGCCTTTTCAGCATCCAGGAAGGCGACCAACTGGCCATCTCGGTCGAAGGCGATTCCATCATTCTTCGCAAGCTCGAGTCGACCTGCACCTTCTGTGGATCGACCGACGACGTGTCGCCCTTCAAGGAAAAGGGCCTGTGCGCCACCTGCCGAAGCGAACTGCGCGCCTAGCCCATCCGGCTAGGGGGCTTTCCGCCCGCCCAACACGGCGTCATACACATCAGACCGTTTCAGATGATGGTGCCGGGCGGTCGTCTTGACCGCTTCAGACATGGCCATGCCGCTATCGATGAGTCTCAGGGCATCTCGAACCGCGTCATCCATTGAGCCTGCTTCGGTGCTCGCCCCGGCCAACGCAACCGTGATCTCGCCACGAGCCTCGAGGTTCCACTCGACAACGGCTTCGCCAAGCGTCCCGCGCCAGATTTGCTCATGAAGTTTGGTGAGCTCCCTGCCGATTACCACCTGCCTTTTTGAATCAGATAGTTCCGCAATACCCTGGAGATCGCCATACAGGCGGGTTCCACTGGTGAAGAACACCACGGTCCGTTGCTCACCGGCGATGTCGGATAGCCGTTGTGTACGCTCATCACCCTTGCGAGGCAGAAATCCCTCGAACACAAACCGGTCCCCACTCATGCCGGACACCGCCAGAATGGCGGTGACTGCACTCGGGCCGGGCACCATCGTGATGGTGGCTCCGGCTTGTTCGGCGGCCCGGACTGCCGACAGGCCGGGGTCAGAAACGACCGGGGTGCCGGCATCTGACACAAGCGCCACGGTGTCACCCTTGGTTAGGCGTTCGCCTAACTCGGCCGCACGTTGCCGTTCATTCCCAAGGAAATAGGACCGCACCGGCACCGAAGAGCCCACGGCCGCCAGGAGCTTGGCCGTTCGCCTTGTGTCCTCTGCATAAACGATGTCTGCCTGTCTGAGGGCGGCGATCAACCGTTCGGACATGTCACCGAGGTTGCCAATGGGAGTCGAACAGACGATAAGGGTTCCCGGCATCACCTCACAATAGGCAGCCTCAGCAACGACGTCCCTATCGGAAGGGTGGCAGTCGAGATCGACAGTTCCAACATCCGCGCGGCACCCCAACAGGAAACCAATCGACCCGGATTCAGGCGGCCGACCAGGAGAACACGATCCTGTCTGTCAAGAGCGACGACGAGAAGCGATTCTTTCAACCCGACGCCATGGACCGACCGGCCGCTTATCAGAACACCCACCCCCGGGGGCGCTCCTCGCACTCCCCGCCACCGACTCCAGAACGAAGTGGCTTCGACCACCGGTCCCGATGACCAGCCTTCGGCAACGAACTCATACACGACACGACCATATCGCATCGGCGGTGCCGTGAGAAGGCGCAGCCGAACCGAACGGCTACTTGCCCGTCTGGACTCCGAGTGCTCGAACCAAAGTAGACATCGCCACCTGATCTGGCGACACAACCACTGCGACGTGGCCATCGACCCAGCCAACGGTGGCCGAGGCACTCGAGGGAACCTGGGCATCAATAAACGCCGAC
>JAENVV010000148.1 GCA_016650365.1 Acidimicrobiia bacterium | reverse complement strand
GTAACGGACGGCTGTCGAACAACAACGACATCGGGCTACTACTCAGCTTCGCCAAGCGAAACCAGCTGATTCGGGCAGCCGACGAAGTCTCCTACGAGGGCCTCAGATGCCCTTTCTGTAGCTCTCCGATGACGCCAGTGAATCTGACCCACCGGCTAGGTGAAATGGAGGTCGACGTCTGCAACCCATGCGTCGCCCTATGGACCGATCCAGGTGAAATCACCAAGCTCTCCCAATCAACCGTCGGATCGACCGCCAGTCACGAACTGGCGGCGATGGACCCTGACCTGCCACTCAGCTGGCAACGAAAGTCCGTGGGTAGCGATGCCAACGGGACGGTCACGACCGGGCTACTCAACCTGCTGGTCGAGATCTTCACAACCCGAATCTAGAGAACCCGGCTAGGCGAGCAACAGTTCGGCAATCTCAACGGTGTTGAGGGCGGCGCCCTTGCGAAGGTTGTCGCCGACTGCCCACAAGGAGATTCCACCCCGTTCACCGACCGTCGGTCGAATTCTCCCGACGAGAACATCGTCGATGCCAGCCGAGTCGAGAGGGGTGGGAATCTTGTCTTCCCAGACCTGTACCCCTGGACTGGCTGCGATCGCGGCAGTCGCCTCGGCAACGTCAATCGATCGATCGAACATCATGGTGGCGGCTATGCCATGGCCGACCATTACCGGGACCCGCACACAGGTCGGTTCGACCGCGATGCCAGGAGCACTGAGAATCTTGCGGGTTTCGTTGACAAGCTTCCACTCTTCGTCCGTGTAGCCCTCGGTTGCTGCATTGCCGGCAAACGGCAACACGTTCCAGCCGATCGGACGAACATACAAGTTGTCGCCCGGCTCTTGCCATGAGCCGTCCACCAATCCTTGCCGATTGGCGGCGAGGGCAGCATTCTGGCGCACCAACTCATCCATGCCGGCCATCCCGGACCCGGACACCGACTGATACGAAGTGGCCACCATCGATCGAAGCCCGGCTACCCGGTGAAGCGGACCGACCGCCATGAGCAGGGCCATCGTCGTGCAGTTCGGGTTGGCGATAATCCCGCCGTGCCCGGCCAGGGCGTCGTTGTTCACCCCGGCCACCACCAGAGGAACGTCGTCACGCATCCGGAAGGCCGAGGAATTGTCAACCACCGTGCAACCGGCCGCCGCAAAGCGAGGTGCGAACTCCCTGGAACGGTCACCACCCGCGGAAAAGAGAGCAATGTCGAGGCCCGCCGGGTCGGCGCCGGCCAGATTCTCTACGATCACCGGACCCCATTTGGTTGCGACCTCAGTGCCGGCCGACCGCTCCGATGCGAACAAGCGCAACTCTTTGACGGGGAAATCCCGTTCTTCAAGGATGGCCAACATGGTCCGACCGACGGCACCCGTCGCTCCGACGATGCCAACATTCGACAGGGTCATGCTCCGACCTCCTCTGCAACCTCTTCGAGGTTGAACAACGAAACAAGCGTTCCGACCGCATTGTTCACATCAGCTTCGGGAACCACACACGATATACGAATCGACGAGGTCGAGATCATGTCGATATTGATCGACTTGTCAGCCAATGCCCGAAAGACCCGGGCGGCGATACCTGACTCTGACTTCATGCCGGCCCCGATTAGCGAGACTTTGGCGATGGATTCGTTCAGATCGATCGGACCCGAGCCAAGTTCGGCACCGACCGCTTCAGCCAGTCGCCCGGCCTGCTGAGCCTGGATGCGGGGGACCGTAAAGGAGATATCCGTGTGACCGGCACGGGAGACGTTCTGAACGATCATGTCGACGTTGACCCCACCGCCAGACATCGCTTCGAAGAGCCGGGCCGCCACCCCGGGGGTGTCCGGCACACCGGCGACGGTTACTTTGGCCTGCGAGGTGTCATGGGCAACACCACTGACGATCGCCTGCTCCATGGTTGTCTCCTTTACCCAGGTGCCCGGGTCCGTGTGAAATGATGAACGAACATGTATTGGAATGTTGAAGCGCCGACCGACTTCTACCGACCGTGCCATAAGTACCCCGGCACCTGACGATGCCAACTCAAGCATCTCGTCGAACGAGATCTCGTCGAGCTTCCTGGCGGTGGGAACGACCCGCGGATCGGCGGTGAACACCCCATCAACATCGGTATAGATCTCGCAGACCTCGGCGTGGTGAGCGGCGGCCAGCGCCACGGCGGTCGCATCAGAACCTCCTCGACCGAGCGTCGTCACCTCTTTGGTATCGGGTGAAACGCCCTGGAAACCGGCGACGATCACGACCTTCCCTTCGTCGAGGCTATTGCGGATCCGATCACCACGAATTTCGGTGATCTTGGCCGATCCGTGCTCATTGTCCGTCAGGATGCCGGCCTGGGAACCGGTCAGTGAGACGGCTTCGACCCCTTCGGCATGGAGTGCCATGGCCACCAGAGCCATCGAAATACGTTCGCCGGCAGTTAGCAACATATCCATCTCACGGGCTGGCGGATCCGGAGTGATATCTGCGGCCAAGGCGATCAGGTCATCGGTGCTTTTTCCCATGGCCGAGACCACAACGATCACCTCGTTCCCGGCGCGGCTCGTATCGGCAATGCGCCGGGCCACCCGCTTGATGCGGTCGGGGTCTCCCACCGAAGTCCCACCGAATTTTTGAACAATTAGTGCCATGAGAAGTCTCTTCGCAGCGCCGACAGGGAAAGTCTACAAGCACTCGGCATGCATCCCGTCATCACCAAACCGACGTACTCGACCAAACCCCCCTTCTGACGATCTAACATGCCGCCTCGTGTCACGCTCAAAGGCAAACAAAGAAGCGGCCCGCAAACAACGGCAAAAACAGGCCCAGAGAAAACAGCTGCTGGCCACGCTGCGCCGTTTCGGGATAGCGACGATCATTGTGGTGGTCGTCCTCGGCCTGGCATCCATACTCAGCAGCAAGGCCGGTCCACTCGGCGAGACATACGATGAGATTCGAACCTTTCCCGTTGCGTGCGGTGGCAACCCGCCCCCCGAGATCACAACCCGACAAACCTTCCCGGAAGCCACCGACCAAGGATTGACGGAAAACGCCACCGCCACTGTTGTTACGTCGTGCGGGACCATTGAAATAGCTCTCGATCTGACCACTTCTCCGACCGCCGCAAACACTTTCGCGTTTCTTGCCAACCAGGGCTACTACAACGGGACCGCCGCCCATCAACTCCTCCCCCAATTCGTCAAGTTCGGTGACCCGACTGCTACCGGCCTTGGCAATCCCGGCTTCACCTTTCAAGCTGAGAAGCCACCTGCGGACTTCGAGTACACGAGAGGGGTGGTGGCCCTGGGACTGAACGAAACCCAACGCAACGACGGCCAGTTCTTCATCGTGCTGGCTGACAAATCGACGCGCGCTCCTAATTTCAGTCCGATCGGGGTCGTCACGGCCGGCCAGGACGTTCTCGATAAGATCGCGGCCATCAAGGTGCAGTTGGGAGTGATTCCCGAAATCAGCCAACCGGCTGAGACGATCTATATCGAGTCAATCACGATCAACCCGTAAAGACGCCGTTCCTACCCAAAAGGCGGTACCGTCGCATCATGGCTGTCGACCTGCACACACACTCTCGCGTTTCGGATGGGTCGGATAGTCCAACCGAACTCGTTGCCAACGCCGTATCGGCCAGGCTCAACGCTCTCGCTCTCACCGACCACGACACCCTTGATGGCCTCGAAGAGGCTCAGGCGGCCGCCGACCTGGCTGGTGTCCGACTCATTCGGGGCGTCGAACTATCGCTCGAATGGACCAGGGGCGGCATGCACATGGTCGTGCTGTTTCTCAGCCCCGAAGGCCTCCTCCAGGATCGACTGGCTGATCTTCAGGTGGCCCGTCAAACCCGCAACGACCGGATGATCGTGCTGCTCCAGTCCCTCGGATATGACATCACGATGGAGGAACTGATTGAGGAATCAGGTGGTGGGGTCGTCGGCCGGCCGCACATGGCCGCCATCCTCGTCGGGAAGGGCTATTTCCCGGATCCTCCCGCGGTCTTTGACGAGCTCCTCGCAACCGGTCGACCCGGCTACCTCGGCCGGGAGCGACTCGATCCCGAAGAGGCCATCAGGCTTGCCAGGGCTTCGGGAGGCGTACCCATCATCGCCCATCCTCACACGTTGGGCCTCGATACGGCAGCCGAATATGCTGAGGCGATGGAGACCCTGGCGACCGCCGGGCTGGCCGGCATCGAGTGCTACTACGGCGACTATGCCCGAGCCCAACAAGAAGAACTTGCCAAAACCACCAGACGCTTCGGGCTGATCCCTTCTGGAGGGTCCGACTACCACGGTACCTACAAGGAGGGTCTCGAGTTGGGAACCGGCCGGGGAGAACTGCTCGTTCCTGATCACGTCCTGGAAGAGCTAGAAGCCAACCGGTGACCAAAGGAATGGGGCGGGCCGCCCTGATCGTCTCGGCCGGCATCCTCGTCTCCAGAGTCCTCGGACTCGTGCGAGAGTCGGTCATGGCTGCGTTACTCGGGGCCGGTACCGAGTCGGGGGTCTATGTGGCGGCATTCGCCATCCCGGACATTCTGTACTACCTGATGGCGGGCGGGTACCTGTCCATCACGTTCATACCGATTCTCTCCCGTCACCTCGCCGCGGATGATGAAGCAGGTCAGTGGGAATCTTTTGCAGCCATCGCCAAACCCGTGACGACCGTCATGGTCGCCGTCACCGCCGCCGCCATGGTCTTCTCCGATCATTTGGTCGACTTCGTATATGTCGCCCTCCCCCGGCTTCTCGACAGCGACGCCACCGTGGCTCTCGGCCCCACAGAGCTCGCTCAAGTAGCCCACTTGACCCGAATTGTCCTTCCCGCCCAAACGTTCTTCATGCTCGGCTCGCTGCTGGCCGCCGTTCAATACGCCCACCGCCGATTCACCCTCCCATCTTTGGCACCGCTCGTCTATAACCTGGCGATCATCGTCGGGGGGGTTCTGGGACCATCCCTCGGACTCGACGGCGCCGAAGGGTTCGCCTGGGGTGCCCTGCTCGGGTCGATCCTTGGCAACTTTGGCCTTCAGTTATACGGTGCCAGACAGGTCGGCCTGCGGTGGGCGCCGGGAACTTCCTGGCGAGCGCCGGTTATCGGTGAGTATCTCCGACTGGCCCTCCCGCTCATGCTCGGACAGTCAATCGCGGTTCTCGACGCACAGTTCATTCCGATCTTCGGCCAGACCCTCGGCGAATCGGCCATTTCTCAGGTGTACTTCGGTCGCCGCCTCAATATGTTTCCGGTGGGCATCATCGCCCAGGCGGCAGGAGTCGCCGCCTATCCGTATCTGGCCAGGCTGGCCGAAGAGGGCAAGCTTTCCGAACTCTCAGCAACCCTGACCAGAGCCCTGAGATACACCATCTTTGCCGGGTTTGCGGCGGCAGCAGCCGCGTATGCGGCGGCGGCACCAGCCGTACGGATCGCCTACCAGCGAGGTGACTTCACGAGCACGGACACGGTGGCAGTGGCCACTGCACTGGCCATCTACAGCCTGTCGATTCCGTTGTGGGGAGCCCACCAGGTGTATTCCCGGGCGTTCTACGCCCGACGCAAAATGTGGACTCCGGTCGCGATCGGCACCTTGTGGACCGTACTGGGCGCGGGCATCTACTGGTGGTTTGTCGCCCGGTATGGTCAATCGGGCCTGGCAGCTGCCAGTGTGACCACGATGGCGCTATACACGCTCCACCTTGCCCTGTCCTGGTACCGCCAGACCGGATTAGCCGAGGGCAGATCCGTAGCCGGTGTCACCGGTCGGTCAGCTCTGTCGGCACTGCTGGCAGGAGCGGTCGGATCGTACACGGTGCGGATCGTCACCGGCCCGGCGGATTCGATGAGCCTCTTCGAGAGCCTGACGGGCCTTCTGGTGGCGACGGTGGTGGTCGGCAGTCTCTACCTGGCTACGACCAGGGTGCTGGGCGGACGGGAGCTATCAGAACTACGACTCGCCAGGCGGGCCGGGGACTGAAGCCGCCGGGGGAACGTTCCTCAGCGTTCCTGGTTGAGGACCGGTCTTACTACCAAGGTTTCCAACCCCCGTCCGTTGCATGTCACCCCAGACTTTCTTCTTCGGGTTCCAGAACAGGGACCGCACCCGCCACCAGACCGATCGTTGCCGAAGCCCGAGATGCTCCCCGAGCGTGTACATCAACAGGCGTAATGTCGATCGTCCGTCTGAGTAGTAGCCGAACCGATCGTCAAGAAAGAGGGAAGCAATCGAGTTGGCGGTGCCCAGCAGGAACGCGATCAGTATGAGCGGCACAGCCACCTCCGGGTTCAAAAAACCGGTGAGCAACGAAATCGGAATGAGAATCCATCCGGTGAATTCGAGAACTGGCGCGATGAACTCGAAGGCGATGAACGATGGCCATGCCACCATCCCGACAAACCCGTAGCGCGGATTGAAAATCATGCCCTTGTATTGCCAGATGACCTGAATGAGTCCCCGATGCCAACGAACCCGCTGCTTCTTGAGCACGTTCCAGGTGACCGGTACCTCGGTCCAAGCCACCGCATCGGCCGAGTACACAATGCGATAGTCCTGCTTCTTCCTCCGAAAATGCCGATGCAGTCGCATGGTCATCTCCATGTCCTCACCGAGGTGGTCGTTCCGAAAGCCGCCGACCTCGGTCACCGCCGCCTTGGAAAATATTCCGAAGGCGCCCGAAATGATGAGCAGGGATCCCATCCGGGACCAACCGGGTCTGGCCGACAGGAACGATCGTATGTATTCCACGACCTGGGCCATCTCAATCGCGGTTCGAGGCAGCGAGACTTTGGTCACCTTCCCGAGGCGCACCTCGCAACCGTTGAGCGGGCGAACATTGCCACCGACGGCCACGGTTCGTTCCCGATCTTCCACAAAGTGGCGAGCCGCATGGATGAGCGCTTCGGATTCGAGAACCATCTCGGCATCGGTCGCCATGAAGTACGGATATTTGGAGACGTTGATCCCGGCGTTGATGGCATCGGACTTGCCACCGTTTTCTTTGTCGACCAGTACGACGGGATGTGGCAAGCGACTCTTGTACAACCGTCGTATCTCCTGCGTGGGGATGGCATTACGAAACGGAAAGTCGATCGGCACCATATCGAAGGCTTCGATCATCCGCTGAACCGTTTCGTCCTTCGAACCGTCGTTGACGACGATGATTTCCATATTGGGATAGTGCAGCATCGCCATGGACCGAACCGAGTCGGCGATCCCGGTCGCTTCGTTGTACGCCGGGATAACGATCGAAATCGGCGGAGTGGTATCTGAGGTGATCATGTCCTGAATGCGACCGTGCCGGGTCACGAACCGGTCGGAAGCCAGGGCGCGATAGGACATCGTTGCCACAAAAAGGATTTGAATCTGCATCAGGATGACGTAAAAGATGATGAAGAAGTTGAACGTCTGAACGATGGTGTGGAGCATGATGTACCGTCAGGTCGCGGTTGAACCCATTCTGGTCGGTACGAGGGTCGACGCCGGGGACCTTCTCGCTCAGACCCGCATCCGGAGGGCGTCGACATACTCGGGATTGAGACCAGCGACCAGGAAGAACTCTGCCTTCCCGGCTTGAACCAGGGAGGAAATGAGATCCTCGGCGGCTAGCCGGTCGGTTGGTTCTGTTGAACGGAGCGCTTCAACCGCTTCACCGGCGACCCCGGACGACAGCAGTACCGCGGCCGCCGCATCGCGTGCATACGGGTCGGGATGTCCCAGCGAGGAACGGAGGGCCTCGTTTCCGCCTGGCACCTCGACCAGGGCTGCGGCAGCATTGTGCCGGACCCACCAGGACTGGTCACTGAGTGCTCTCCGGAGCCAGGGTATGGCCTGACGGTCGGTCCGGCGGCCAAGCGCCGAGGCGGCCTGGGCGCGGACCTCCCACTGTTTGTCTGCGAGAAGCTCCAGCAATGAGGGCACCGCGCGGGGAGTTCCGGCTCTCCCGAGCGCGGCAGCTGCCCTCATTCTCAGGTCGGCGTCGGACGAAGACAGCGCCTGAATCAGCGATCCTTCGGCCCGAATGTCACCGATGAGTCCAAGCGTTCGGGCGATCAAAGGCCGGTATCGACCGGTCCCTTGCAAATAGCGGGCCATCTCGGGCACCGCCTCGCGTCCGAACGAGTAGAGCGCGTCGGCTATCCGTTGGGCATGCCACTCGTCCTGCTGCTCCATGCCGGCCAGGAGGCTCTTGACGGAACTCGGGTCGCCGATGTGAGCCAGCGCCGGAGCCGCCTGCACCTGGATCTCGGGAACGATGTCGTGCAGCATGAACACGAGATCGGTAACGGTCGTGGGGTCTCCGATTTCGCCGAGCGCCTCGACGGCACTCACCCGTTCGTCCCGGTCTTTTGACCGCAATCCCTTGAGGAAACGGTCGACCAATCCCATGTCACGGGCCGCCGTGAGCAACCGGAGTCGATCGTCTCCCTGGAGCATGCGCATGTATTCGAGCACCACGGATCGAAACTCCGGATCACCGGCGTATCGACGGAAATTTCGAGATCCGGGGTCACCGCGGACTATGAGCTCTCCGACCAGATCGACGAATCTGGCCCGCCGGGCTGCAATCCGGCGACGGCGAGCCCCGCTCACTGCCTTCAGAAGGAAGAGAGAGACGGCGGCGATGATGACCAACCCGCCGAGGCCGATGAAAACTGCCACTGCCAGATCAGCCATTCTGAGGCCGATCGCGGATTTGCACCTTCACTCTGGCAATGATCTCCCGAACCGAAAAGGGTTTCCGAACGTAGTCGGAGGCGCCTGACTCGAGTGAACGCACAATGTCTTCTTCGTTCGAGACCCCCGAGACGATGATGACCGGGGTTGCCAGGCCGGCCTGGCGCCACCGTTGCACGACTTCCTGGCCGAGCAGTCCCGGCAAAAGATGATCAATCAGAATGACATCGAATCGTTCGGCCAACGCGCGCTCGTATGCCTCGAGACCGTCGGCGAGGGCAGTCACCTCACAACCGGCCGACTCAAGGGAGCGCGTCAACAGAAAGGCAACAGCCCGTTCATCGTCGACGACGAGAATCTTTGGTTTGTTCATGCGCCAATTCCACTACCGTCACCCGGGCGCTGTCGATGGATTTAGTCGCTCGTTATCTCATCTATCTGCCATTTGAACCAACCGCTCGACGAGCGGTGCATAGACGCGGTAAAACAAGGCCGCGTTTCCGTCAGCCGCCAAACGCTTCATTACCGGCAGCGCGCCCGCTATGTGGCGCGCCGGAAATGCTGCCGGAGTAGAAGCAAGATTGCCTGCCGCGTACACCGTGTTGTCATTCCAAACGAGGAAAGGCGAACGCTGGGCGATACCCCATTCCTCGAGAAGAACAGTTCCCCGATCATTGACCGGGAGGTTGATCCACAATTGTGTATCGGCACCGGAATCCGCTTCTATAAGGGCAAACCATGAGTCAAAGGAAACGTCCAATTCTTCACGTTCGTCCGCCGAACTGCCGGTGATGCGGGGTCGGGGACTCTCCAAATCGGCGGATTGCAGCACAACGAGGGCCGGATCACGTGTGCGTGTACCAACGCTGGATCCAACAATGACTATCCCCGGTCCCTGATAGTCCCACGCACCGGCATGAAGGCTCCGCACACGCGGGCCGGCATCCTGCAGATCCTCAAAGGCGCGCCCCACCCAACCGGTGGCATCGATCCCGAAGATCGACTGCAGCATCTCCGAAGTCCCCGGATCGGTCGGCTCATGCATCATGTTGAACTCAGCCATCACCACCGTGCCCTCGTCGGCCCATCGGGCTACATCGCGAGCGAACGATGGTGGGAACGTCTGGCTGACTCTGACGGTCCCGTTCGCATCAACGTCAGCCAATTCATTCACATAGACCCCGTAGGCGTCCACCAACAAAACAAGGTCGGGGCGTTCATCGGGCCAGGTCCCGAACGGAAGCCCGCCAGGACCCGACCCGACATAGTCGGTGGCACCGTTGAACGGCACCTTCAGATATGTCATCATCAGGCCTACCCCACTGTGCTCGCGACGCAGATCGTCAACGACGGTCGAGTCGTAGACGAGAACGTCGATGGGTCGTTCGGATGTGAGCGACCACCGCACCCATCCGCCAAATGGAAGCCCGGCTATCACAATCAACCCGATGAGCGAAAGCGCCAGAAATAGCCGATTCGCCGAGCGCAGTTTCAATGGGCTTGGTCGACGAACCGACTCGGCTTGCCCACCACTGCCGAGCTGGGAGGCGGAGGGGCGGCGCGGAGACCACTACGAGTCTGCCGGACGGCCGCCACCCAGGCAGACGGCTCGGGCCGATAGGCGGGTCGTCGCGCTGCTTCTTCCTCGTGGATCAAAGCAACCACGACCGCTATCGCGGCAGCTTCCTGCGGCCCGGCACCACCTCTAATGATCATGGGACAACTCTACGAGTTCAATGAGGGTCCCGCCCAGAGTCGAGGGGTGCACAAAGGCAATCCGGGCACCACGTCCGCCGGGTCGTGGCACGGTATCCACCAGGCGAGCGCCCTGTTCGGCCAACTCACTCAAAGCCACTTCAATGTCATCAACCGCAAACGCCAGATGATGCAGACCCTCGCCGCGACTCGCCAGGAACCGGCCGACCGGAGAATCGGCCGATAACGGCTGAAGAAGCTGCACAAACGAGCCACCCACCGGAATCATGGCCTCCTCGACTCCCTGCGCCTCGACCGTTTCACGGTACAAGGGAGAGACGCCATACAGGCGTTCGTAATCGGACAGGGCCGCGTCCAGATCAAACACGGCGATCCCCACATGGTCAACGTTGTACAGGCGCACGATTCGAGTGTAAACGGCTTGAGTACGATGGACCACTACAGGAGGAATCCATGACAGCAGTCATCGTTGGTGCAAAGCGCACACCAATCGGAAAGTTCGGCGGCGGTCTCGCCCCATTACGAGCGGTTGAACTCGGCGCCATTGCCATTCGGGCGGCGCTGGGCGACCTGGATCCAGGTCGGATCGATGAGGTCATTTTCGGCCAGGTCCTCCAAGCAGGAGAAGGCCAGATCACCGCCCGACAGGCGGCCGTGAAAGCTGGACTGCCGATGACGGTCCCATCGGTGACCATCAACAAAGTGTGTCTTTCGGGCCTGGCGGCCATTGGCATGGCCAACCGATCCGTGTTGCTCGGCGAATCGACATTTGTCGTTGCGGGCGGGATGGAATCGATGTCGAACGCTCCGTACGTCATGCCCAAGGCCAGGTGGGGGGCTCGCCTCGGAGACGCAGAACTCATCGACGTGATAATGCACGACGGCCTCTACTGCTCGTTCGATGGCTGTTCGATGGGCCAGGCTTCCGACATCAAAAATGACCAACTTGGCATCGATCGCCTTCGTCAGGACGAGTGGTCCGCCAGGAGTCACGTTCGCGCAGAGACCGCCACTCGCAACGGAGTCTTCTCGAAGGAGATCGTGCCCGTTGAGGTACCACAACGCAAAGGGTCAGCGCTGGTGATCAGTGAGGACGAAGGCATCCGTGCCGGCACGACAACCGACAGCTTGGGAGGCCTACGGCCGGCCTTCGGAGCGACGGGCACGCTTACGGCCGGCAACTCAAGCCAGATCTCAGATGGCGGGGCGGCGGTCATCGTGACGGACCGCCAGGCGGCCGAATCCGAAGGGCTCCATATCCTCGCCGAGATCCGCTCCTACGGACAGA
This sequence comes from Acidimicrobiia bacterium, assembly GCA_016650365.1. NCBI lineage: Bacteria > Bacillati > Actinomycetota > Acidimicrobiia > Acidimicrobiia bacterium. The sequence goes on along the minus strand of JAENVV010000148.1, from coordinate 20,820 downwards.
TCGGAGGCATCGATCCTTCCCTGCACGAACGGCCAGCCGAGGCTCTGGCGGTCGCCCTCCAACGGGCCGGCCTCTCGGCCGGCGACCTCCACGCCGTCGAGATCAACGAGGCTTTCGCTTCAGTTGCGCTTTGGTCAGCCCAGATGCTTGGAATACCAGAAGATCGTGTGAACGTCCACGGCGGAGCCGTGGCGCTGGGCCACCCGATCGGCGCCACCGGCGCACGATTGGTCGTCAGTTTGATCAACGCTCTCAGCGAGCGCGGAGGCGGCCTTGGCGCCGTAACCTTGTGTGGAGGCGGCGGACAAGGCGACGCCCTGATTTTGGAGGTCCCGGCATGACAGAGGTTCCCGAACGAAACCTAGGCCTGGAACTGGCCAGAGTCACCGAATCAGCCGCCATTGCCGGTGCTCGATGGCAAGGGCGAGGCGACAAGATCGCAGCTGACCAAGCCGCCGTCGACGCCATGCGAATCATCCTCTCAACCATCGACATCGACGGCACCATTGCCATCGGTGAGGGCGAGAAGGACGAAGCTCCGATGCTCTATAACGGAGAGAAGGTCGGGACCGGATTTGGACCCAAGGTCGACGTGGCTGTCGACCCGATCGACGGAACGTCACTGACGGCGGCCGGTCGACCCGGGGCGCTCGCAGTTATTGCCCTGGCCGAAGCCGGCACCATGTATTCCCCGGGAAGCCTTGTCTATATGGACAAAATCGCCGTCGGCCCCGAAGCGGCCGGGTGGATTGATATCGAGGCCCCCGTTGCGCACAACTTACGCCAGGTTGCCAAGGCTCGTGACAAAGACATCGATGACCTTACGGCGATCATCCTCGACCGCCCCCGCAACCAACCATTCATTGACGCAGTTCGGAAGGCCGGCGCCCGCATCCGACTCATCTCGGATGGAGACGTTTCGGGGGCAATCGCCACCGCTGAACCCGATTCGGGTATCGACATACTGTTCGGGATCGGTGGTTCACCCGAAGCGGTGATCGCCGCCGCCGCGCTGACGGCCATGGAGGGCGAGATTCAATGCAAGCTGTGGCCGCGCGACGAAAGTGAACACCAGTACGCCGCCGACAACGGGCACGACCTCGACCAGATCCTGACCCTGAAGGATCTGGTGAGCGGCAAGAACATCTTTTTCGCAGCTACCGGTGTCACCGATGGCGAACTCCTCCAAGGAGTGGATTTCTTCGGCCACGGCGCAACCACCCACTCGGTTGTGATGCGCTCCAAGACCGGCTCGATTCGCTTCATGCACGCACGCCACAATCTGGATCGCCTTGACCGTCTCAAAGGCACGCTCGACGAGTAGCTCACAGGTGCGAGTCTTCCTCATTGAGCCCTACTACACGGGGTCACATCAGGCGTGGGCGGACGGTTGGAAAGCCACCTCCCGTCACGACGTGCACCTGCTCACCATGGAAGGGCGGTTTTGGAAGTGGCGGATGCACGGCGGACCGGTCACCCTCGCCCATCAGGCGCTTGAACTGGCTGACGAAGTAGGCCGACCCGACGTGATCGTGGCATCGTCAATGCTTGACCTCGCCACCTTCCTCGGACTGGCCGGATCGCAGCTCGGGAGCCCACCGTCGTTGCTGTACATGCACGAAAACCAGCTGACCTACCCGTTTTCACCCCGGACCCGGGGCGAAGATCTGAGCTACGGATTCGTCAACTGGCGATCGATGGTGGCCGCCGACCAAATCCTGTTCAACACGCACTACCACGAGGACGCCTTCTTTGACGCGGTCGGGCCTTTCCTCAAGAATTTTCCCGACTACCGCCAACTTCACCTCATCGACCGGGTCCGCGACAAGACAGCGGTGATCGGCGTCGGGATCCCCATCCGGACTCCGGGTCAAATTCCGTCACTCCCCCCGCTCGTGTTGTGGAACCAGCGTTGGGAGTACGACAAAGACCCGATCGGGATGTTTGAGATGCTGTACGCGGTCGACAAGCAGGGGATTGATTTTCGCCTGGCCTTGACCGGCGAGAACTTCCGACAAACCCCGACCGAATTCGAAGCGACCAAACAACATTTCGGGGATCGAATCATCCAATTCGGCTACGCCGACGCCCACCAATACGACCGCTTGGTCTCGGAGGCAGACATCGTCGTCAGCACCGCCAACCACGAATTCTTCGGGGTCGGAGTCGCCGAAGCCATCGCTGCCAGAGCGTTTCCCGTGCTGCCTCGACGTCTCTCGTACCCCGAACTACTTCCCGAACAGATCCACCCCGTCTGCCTATACGACACGCCAGGCCAGGCAGTCGAATTGTTGGCGGCGTCGTTGACCAATCCGCACCACCGATCGACGATCACCGACATCGCAGGACCCTCCCTTGAGCGCTTCGCCTGGCCAATCATCGGGGAGGTCTACGACGAGGTCATCGACCATCTCGCCGGACCCTGAGGCCCGACCACAAGAGTCGTCCAGACACCGGGCGACCGGTAGGGTGCTCGAATGCAACATGTCATCTGGGACTGGAACGGCACTCTGCTCGACGATATTCACGTCGTCGTCGACGCGGTGAGCGAGACGGTCGCCGCCTTCGGAGTCCCGACCCTGACCCTCGAAGACCACGCCAGACTCTTCACCCGCCCGGTGTCGGTGTTCTACGAGCGGATGCTTGGGAGGCCGATCACCGGCACGGAATGGCGCCAACTCGACGACACGTTCCACGAGGCCTACGCCAGACGCATGGTCGAAGCGGAGCTTTCCGTCGGTGCTCATCAGATCCTCGGGGACCTCGCCGAGCAGGGAAAAAGTCAATCGCTCCTCTCGATGGCCCCGCATGATCATGTCCTGGAACAAGCTGTCACGTTCGGGGTCGACCGGTACATGATCCGCATCGATGGACTGCGCGATGGCAGTGGGGCCCTAAAAGCATCGTCAATGAGCGCTCACCTGAGCGCCCTGCTGGCTCACCCGACTGCTCCGGATGATCCCGGCGCATACGTCGTCATCGGCGACTCGCTGGACGACGCCGAGGCGGCCCGCGCCAACCGGGTTCCAGCGGTGATGTTTGCATCCGGGTCACATCACCGCGCTGACCTGGTTGCCACCGGCTTTCCGGTTGCCGACACCTTGCACGATGCCGTTCGCATCGCCATGGACCAATAGCTCGCGACCGTGATTCTCCCGGGACGTTCTACACTCAGGCCATGACTCAGCGACCACCCGACATGCGCCAACTCATGAAGCAAGCCCAGAAAATGCAAGAGCAACTCGCCACCGCTCAAGCCGAGTTGGCCGAGCGTGAGTTCCAGGGCTCGGCCGGGGGCGGCGTGGTCACCGCCATCGTGAAGGGCTCCGGAGAGGTGCTGACGGTGAATATCGACCCATCGGTCATCGACCCCGACGACCCGGAGATGCTAGGTGACCTGGTCGTAGCCGCTATCAACACCGCCCTTCGGGGCGTTAGCGACGTCGCCGCCGAACAGATGGGCGGGCTAACCGGTGGTTTGGACCTCGGCGGCTTGCTCGGCTGATGTTTGAAGGACCTATCCAGAGACTCATCGACGAGCTCTCCCGGCTACCTGGTGTAGGTAGAAAGTCGGCTCAACGATTGGCGTTTCATCTTCTCAACGGAGAGGAAGCCGACGCCCGTCGCCTGGCTCAGGCAGTCATCGACGTCAAGGAGCAAATCGGACTGTGCGCTCGCTGTTACAACGTGACCGCCGGAGACGAATGCAACATCTGCCGAGACGTACGACGGCTCCCGGATATCGTCTGTGTCGTCGAACGAGCTCAGGACATTCCGGTCATTGAGTCGACCAGAGAGTTCGCCGGTCGCTATCACGTCCTCGGAGGGGCCCTGTCGCCGATTGATGGGATCGGACCGGGCCAGCTTCGCTTCAACGAGCTGAAACGACGGGTCGAAAACGAAGGCATCACTGAGCTGATCTGCGCAACGAACCCGACCATTGAAGGCGATGCGACATCCATGTATATCGCCAGGGAATTCAAGCCGCTCGGAGTCAAGGTGAGCCGCCTGGCTTCTGGCTTGCCGGTCGGCGGAGATCTCGACTACGCGGACACGGTGACCCTGGGTAGAGCACTAACCGGACGATCAGAGCTATAGGAGATCAATCGAACCCGGCTATGACTCTTCGATGACCTCGCCACCGAGAAGGTCCTCGACCAGACCGACCGGGTCGTCAACCTCGCCGGCTTCGGCCATTCGATCCTTATCAGTCTCTTCGTCGTCGTCATCGTCGACCCCCAACTCCACTGGAGAAGCCTGGTCGGCATTGTCAGCGACAAACCGTGCCGCCACCGACCCACCCAACAAGGAAGACGCTTCCGCAGATACCGCGGCGGCGAACTGTGGGTCGGAGACCATTTGCTCAAGGTGAAAGCCAAGATGGCTGGGGACGTGGATTATCAGCGTCGCCCCATCAACCAGCCCCGGGCGCGCCTCGCGGAACAGGGCATGCCGGCGATTCCCGAGTTCGTCTTTGATGCGAGCCGATAAGGCCGGCCAGATCCGTTTGAACGCCGCGAGATCGACGTCGCCCGTCGGCGCTTCATCGCGGCCCACCACCGAAGCCGGAGAACCGGATGGCTCAGGCGACAGAATCTCTGGCTTGGATGATGCAGGGACCACGCCTGGGGGCGCCTCAGCCGTCCGTTCCTCGGCGCTCTGTTCGGCGTCGCGACTGGAACGAGGGGAACCGGCCGGAACGCTCGGGCGCGGGGTAGGAGCCGGAACGGCGTCTACTGGCAGGGTCGGGGCCTGCCGGGCGATAGCCGAAACCCGCCGCTCAAGGGTGTCGAGGCGGGCCTGTATGGACGGGACATCCGCGGCAATCTCGGGCCGGGTCAACTTCAAGAGGGTGATCTCGGTCATGAGCCGCTCCTCGCGTCCTTCGCGCAACCGCAAGAGTCCGTCCGAAAGCACATCCATCGACCGGATGACATCGCCAACCGAAAGGGTGGCTGCAACCGCTCGCCAATCAGCAAGGATATCGGCTGGTTCGTCTGCCACCTCTTCCAGATTCGGTGCGTAGTGCGCCAGGAAGACCCCGCGGAAAAAGGCAATGGCTTCCGAGATGAACCGCCGCAGATCGACGCCATTGCCAGCCAGTGTCGCGACAAGTTCAAGAGCGGTCCGGGCATCGTGTTCGCCAACGGCTATGGCAAGTCGGGCAAACACATCACGATCGGCCAGACCCAGTGCCCGATTGACGGCGGCTGGATCAACCGAGCCGTCTCCGAGGGCGGCCACCTGTTCCAGCAAGCTCAACGAGTCTCGAACGGAACCGGCCGCGTGACGGGCGACCAACTGAAGAGCGCCCTCGGCCACGGTATAGGACTCCAACTTGGCAACGCCGGCAAGATGCTCGGTCAATGCCTCGACGGAGACCGGATGAAAGTCGAAGCGTTGGGATCGGGACCTGATCGTATCAAGCAGTTTGTACGGTTCGGTCGTCGCCAACACAAAATGCACGTGTTCAGGTGGTTCCTCGAGCGTCTTGAGGAGGGCGTTGGAAGCGGCCTTGGACAGCATGTGAGCCTCATCCAGGATGAACACGCGCTTGGCTCCGCCAACCGATGCCACCGTCGTGACACTCACCTTGATATCACGGATGTCATCGACAGAGTTATGTGAAGCGGCGTCGAGTTCTGTCACGTCAAACGACGACCCGTTGACAATCGCCAAACAGGAGTCACAGGCGTTACATGGTTCGCCGCCTCCCGGTGGGTTCTGACAGTTCAACGATTTGGCCAACAGACGTGCAGAGGTGGTTTTGCCCGTCCCACGCGGACCCGCAAACAGGTAAGCGTGGGCCACCTTGCCCTCGGCGATCTCTCTCACGAGGGTATTGGTGACGTGACTCTGGCCGACCACCTCTTCGAAGAGTTGGGGTCGATATTTCCGGTAAAGGGCTTGATATTCCACTGAGGCTGATGGTAGCCCGAACAGATCTCCACGAGTCCAAAGGACCAAGAAACGAATGGGGCACTCGCACATTCTCGGAACGCTGCCAGAATGTCGCCATGACGGACGGACAACCAGCGGTTTGGGCGCGTGGCTTAACGCGGCGTTTCGGAAACAAGGTAGCGGTAAATGGGATGGATCTCGCCGTAATGCCGGGGGAATTCTATGGTCTCCTCGGACCGAACGGAGCAGGAAAAACCACGACCATCAAGATGATTGTCGGATTACTGCGACCCGATTCCGGATCGGCCGGGATCGGCGATATCAACACCTGGGAGCATCCCACCGATGCCAAACGGCGGATCGGTGTCCTGCCGGAAGAGTTCAATCTCTACGAGCGACTGACCGGTGCTGAACTCCTCGATTTCACGGCCGCCATTCACGGTCTACCCAAAGCCCAGGCAGCCTCGCGGCGACAAGAACTACTTGCCCTTCTCGATCTTGAAGATTCCTCACGGACCGTCATCGGCGACTACTCACGCGGCATGCGCAAGAAGGTGGCCCTGGCCGCGGCAGTTATTCATGCTCCCCCGGTGCTTTTCCTGGATGAACCATTTGAAGGGGTGGATGCGATAAGTGCCAGGCTCATCCGTCAGCTTCTCCAGCGATACACCGAAAGCGGCGCCACCATCATCTTCTCGTCCCACGTGATGGAGCTTGTCGAACGATTGTGCACCCGTATCGGAATCATGGTCGGTGGTCAACTCATCATCGAGGCGACTCCTCAAGACCTGCTGGCCCGATACGAGGCGAGCACGGTCGAGGATGCTTTTCTGGCGGCGGTCGGCGCTTCTGACAAAACCGAAGGTCTTGAATGGCTCGCCAACTCGTCTGGCTGAAGTGGCGACTCCTGGCGAACGGTCTTCGTACCGACCGGCAACGCCGTTGGGGGCTACCGGTCATCGCGATAGGGCTGACAGTTATCGCTGCCCTCGGCGCCCAGTTCTACTACGACACGACTCGATCTCTCGATCCGGCCGCCGCTGCCCAATTCGCCATCTGGCTGTCGGTTGTCGGGTGGGTTGGGTGGGCGACATTGCCAGTGCTCATCTTCCCGATTGACGAGACCCTCGATCCAGCCAAGTTCGCCACGTTGCCGCTGACGCGCCGGCAGATGATGATCGGCCTCACTGGAGCAGCCATGCTCACGCCACCCATCGTGGTGCCAGTCCTCGTCATCTTGGTCAACCTTGTCTTGTGGAGCGGCTGGGTTCTGACGCCGATCACGGTCATCGCGGTCGCTCTGCTCATCACCTCCTACGTGGTGGGCGGACAGGCCTTCACGACCGCCTTTTCCATGCTCATCAAGAGCCGGCGGGGCCGGGACCTCACCATGTTGTTCGTTGTGGGCCTCGGGCTGGGGCTGTATGCCGCCCAGGCCGTTGGCGCAGATAAGATCGGTTCGCTTGGCCTGGAGGGAGCCCTGCTGGCCCACCCCGCCAGTTCATGGGCTTGGGTACTGCCTCCCGGGGCAGCCCAATCGGCCATCCATGCCGCCGATCGTGGGGAATGGCTCTTGACGGCGGGATTGTTGCTTTGGTCGGCGCTGAGCCTCGTGGGTCTTGCCTATGTGTGGAACCGGATGCTCACCCGCCTCATCACCCAACCGGAGGCCACCTCGACGAAGTCCGCTTCTCGCATGAAACCATTTACGGATCTCGCCGGATGGGGTCCAACCGCCGTCGTGGTCCGCAAAGAGTTACGCATGTATCTGCGCGATCCCCGCATGAGAATGGTCTGGACCGGAGGCGTCATCTTCATCGGCATTCTCGGCGCAACCCTCCTCCTCGGACAGACCCGCCTCGAGCGTCTCGGCGCCAGCCCGTGGCTCGTCCTGGCCGCCCCGAGCGCAGTGCTCTTCGTCGGCCTGCCGGTTGCCCTTAACCAGTTCGGATGGGAACGCCGGGCGGCCTCGTATCTCTTCGCCCTCCCGATCACACCCCGCCAGATGCTCGTCGGAAAGAACGTCGCAACGATGATTGCCCTAAGCCTTGAGACCGCCATTCTGACCGTGACCCTGGCCGCCATCACTGGCGGATGGTCCAGGGTGATCTACATGCCGGCCATTCTCCTCACCGCGGTTGCCTGTCAGTTGGCGGTCGGCAACCTGGCCTCGGTTCTGACCCCGCTCCGATTGCCGGACATGGGTACCGATGTGTTTTCCCAGGCCAGCGAACACGGCTGCCTTGCGATCGCTTCTCAGCTGGTGTCGTTTTTCATGATTGGCCTCCTGATGATCCCACCGGCGGTTGCCTTCACCCTGGTCGAAGCATTCGGTGCCACCCGGTTTTCGCTCTGGCAGGTATCGGCCGTATCAGTCCTGTACGGCGCGATCATCTATCTTGTGGCGTTGAAGCTGGCTTCGATGTTACTGAGACGTCGCATGCCGGAGGTCCTCGACTGGGTTCGGATCAACTGACCCGGCGGCGTCGACCGATCTTTGGTTTCAACCGAGACGCTCTATCCTCGCTTGTCTATGGCCCTTGGAAGTACACATGCGTCTCGGTATTGACCTCGACGGAGTGGTCGCCAACTTCAACGGCGGGTGGATCACCTTCTACAACCAGGAGTTCGGCACCAATCTGACGCCCGAGGTAGTTGACACCTGGGACGGGATTCCGGCAGCCACCCACTTCCCGTCGATGCGTCAGTTCTGGGATTGGGCTCGTTATCTGAACGGCGCATCTCTGTTCCGTCACCTCGAACCCTACGACGGGGCGGTTGAGACACTGTGGGACCTGGCCAAAGACGATCACACAATTGTGATCCTGACCTCAAAACCGTATTGGGCAACTCACGACACGTACGCCTGGATCGCCGAGCATCGGTTACCAACCCGGGAAGTCCATATTCTCGACGATAAGTGGCAGGTCGACTGCGATGTCTACCTCGATGACGCTCCTCACAACGTCTACGACATCCATCACCACCGGCCCGATCGGGCAACGGTGCGGTACGTCCGACCCTGGAATCATCCCGTTCCTGGAACATTTGATATCTCGAACTGGGAAGAGTTTCGGGCGTTCGTCGGTAACCACAAGCCGTAACGTTTTCGCGGTCTGGAATCCTGCGCCGCGCCTGGCTAGCCTCATCTCGGCGCCTGGGTGGAATCCACCCCGGATGCCAGTCCAATAACCCGACCGAGGGAAATCAAATGAAAGCTCGTACCTGGGCAACTATGAGCGTCGTGCTGGCGCTTGTACTGACTGCATGCGGAGGGGCCGACACGGCCGACACCACCACTGCTGCGCCGGAAACCACCACCACTACCAAAGCCGAGACCACCACCACGATGGCCCCGACCACCACCACCGAAGCGATGTCCACGGTGGGTACCCCGGAGAACCCCATCAAGGTTCTCTTCGTACCGTCCGCCGAAGCAGCGATTATTGTGACCGGTGGCGAACTGATGGCGCAGGCTCTCAACGAGGCGACTGGCCTGACCTACGAGGTCGTTGTGCCGACCGACTATTCAACGACCATCGAAGAGATGTGTGCCTCTCCGGACAATACGATGGGTTTCATCCCGGGTGCAGCCTATGTTGAAGCGTCTGCCCTGTGCGGCGTTGACGTTTCCTTCAAAGCAGTCCGCTTTGGATGGGGCGTGTACTGGGCTCAGATTCTCGTGCCACGCGACAGCGATCTCATGACGATCGAAGATCTCGAAGGCAAGAGCTGGGCCTACCCCGACTCTGGTTCGACGTCTGGTTTCCAGGTTCCGAGCTTGATGTTCTCCGAGGCCGGCGTAACCCCCGGCGAGCAGATCGAAGCTGGCGGACACACCCAGGCGGCGCTGGCCGTCTATAACGGTGACGTCGACTTTGCAACGACCTTCTTCAGCCCACCCCTGCTGCCCGATGGCAACTGGGACGAGACGATGTCTCCTGAATTGCCCGACGACGTGATTGCCACTTGCGGACCAAATGAAGACGGTTCGAAGCTGGTCTGTGGCACCGACGGCGAGTACCGCGTGCTTGATGCCCGCGCCTCGGCTCGTACGGACGCACCGGACATCATGCAAAAGGTGCGGATTCTCGGCATCTCGCCAGGTATTCCCAACGACACGCTGTCGTTTGGACCGGAATTCCCTGCCGACCTGCGGGCCGAGATCGAAGCAGCCCTGGTTGCCTTCTCTGGGACCGACGCCTGGAACGAATCAATCGGTAACCAGGACTTCTATGGATGGACCGGTATCGAGCCAGCCGTCGACTCCGAGTACGACGGTCTCCGTAAGATCCAGGCGCTGCTCGCCGATCAGTAGCAACTCATCACTTACTGGCTAACTGGGGGCGGGACTTGTCCCGCCCCCAGTTGTTTCTCCACGATTCGATAAGGCAGGGCGATGCTCAAAGTAGAACACCTCACCAAGGTGTATGGCAACGGGACAGTGGCGCTTGAGGATGTCAGCTTTGAAGTGCCTGACGGACAGTTCCTGGCGGTTATCGGCTTGTCCGGGTCTGGTAAATCGACTCTGCTCCGCTGCATCAACCGTCTCATCGAACCTACCGAGGGCACCATTCTCTGGGACGGGGTCGACGTGACGGCCGCCGGACCCGAGGAGATGCGCCGCATACGCCGCAACATCGGCATGGTCTTCCAACATTTCAATTTGGTAGATCGGTCCAAGGTGATCACGAACGTCCTGGCCGGATCGCTCGGGTACGTCAACCCGATGCTCAGCGTCATCAATCGCTTCCCCCAGCAGTACAAGGATCGAGCCATCGCCCAACTGGAACGGGTCGGACTCGCCGAAAAGGCCTACATACGGGCTGACAACTTGAGCGGCGGTCAACAACAGCGCGTTGGGGTCGCCAGGGCCATGATGCAGGAACCAGGCATGCTTCTCGCCGACGAGCCCGTCGCATCACTCGACCCGGTGCTGGCCCATTCAATCATGCAGTACCTCGAGAAGATCAACAAGGAGGACGACGTAATGGTCCTCTGCAGCCTGCATTTCCTCGACCTCGTCCATCGCTACGCCAGTCGAGCCATCGCCCTCAATGATGGAAAGCTCGTTTTCGAGGGTCCGCCGTCGGCCATCGATGACGCCAAGTTCAAGGAGATCTACGGCAAGGAGGCCGAACGTGTCGGATGAGCCTCCTGCCACCGTCCCGCCGCTGAAAGACAAGGCCGGGAACGCTTCTACACCGAAACGACGCACCCGCCGACAATCCATCATCCTCGGCCTGGCCATCATCGCATCCATTGTCACCTACGCGTACGGTTTTCAGGTAACGAACGTGAACCTCAAGGAGATCAGCTCGGAAACCCGGCGCAGTCAGCTCGTCCGGGTTCTGCGCGAAATCGCCCGACCCGAATTGCTGACGTACGACCGCGTACCCACCAACACCGAGTTCGAAATTTTCCTGCCCTGTCCCCCCGGTGGATACCAGCCTCCGGAGGTCATTGACGGCCGCCGGCTCATCGTCGAGCCAGCTTGTGCCGAGCCAGGCGAGACGTTGCTCGTCACCGGCGTAGACTTTGCCCCCAACGCGCGCGGTTCGATCAACCAGGTTCCACCCGACGGGGATCTTGAGCTCAACATCGGGACATTTATCGCCGATGCCGATGGCAACTTCCAGGTTGAAGTCGATACCCGGGAACGGGCCAACGAACAAGCTCAGTTCATCAGGGTGGTCACCAACGAACGAATCGGGACAATATTCTCCCCGGTCGAAGTCACCTCGCCATCAGGCGATGCTCGAATGTCGCCCAGGATCAGCAAAGCGCTGATAGACACCTGGGACAAGATCGTCGAGACCGTGTTCCTGGCGCTTCTGGCCACCACGATCGGTACCGCCCTGGCCATCCCGCTCAGCTTCCTGGCGGCCCGCAACCTCATGCGAGATATCACGACCACGGTCACCAAACTTGCCATGCAATTGCTGGCAATACCTCTGGGGGTCGTGGTTGGCGTCGTGTTGTCACGGACGGCCCAACGACTTGCCGACCAGCTCACCGAGAATGGCGTCTTGCTCGGACTCGGTTTGATCGTGGTGCCCGTCGTCGCCTGGCTGGCGATTCGATTCGCGTTCCCGCCCGTCGACGATGAGCCACCAACTCCGACCGAACGAGGTCAACGTGGAGCTGTGGCGGTTGTCGGCGCGGTGGCGGGATTGTTGGGAATCCTGCTGGTCTCCGAACTATTCGTCCAGGTGGGCGGATGGCTCGACAATGCCCTCGGAAGTTTTGGGTTCCTGGGTGGATTTCTCGAGAAGAGCGGAGAGATTGCCACGGCCATCACGACGCTCCTGTCGGCGTTGCTGGGGGCCGCCGTATTCGCCAACCTGGCAGGACGTCTGACGAACTTCATTCGCAGTCGGGTGCCAGATTCAGCAATGCAATCGGCTACCTACCCCCTGGCAGCACTCTCGGGGGCGGTTATCGCTGCCATCCTCGGAACCGGAATAGGGTGGCTATACCGGATCACCGATCCCGCCTACCTGTATTGGTGGCCTGCGGCGACGGGAGCACTTATCGGACTCCTTCTGGCGGTGCGTACCCGGGGCCGATCGACCGTGCAGATCGGATTGGTCACGTACTACCTGGCCAGAACCATCTTCAACTCACTGCGCTCGATCGAGCCGCTCGTCATGGTCATTGTCTTTGTCGTCTGGGTCGGCCTCGGTGCGTTCGCCGGCACCCTGGCGCTGGCCATTCACACGGTGGCCTCTCTCGCCAAGCTCTACTCGGAGCAGGTCGAAAGTATTTCGGAGGGCCCGATTGAGGCGGTCAAGGCTACCGGGGCCACCCGGCTACAAACGATCGTCTACGCGGTGGCCCCTCAGATCGTGCCGCCCTACATCGCCTTCACCCTCTACCGCTGGGATATCAACGTTCGTATGTCGACGATCATCGGGTTCGCCGGCGGTGGCGGCATCGGGTTCGTCCTGCAACAGAACATCCGACTACTCAACTACTCCGCGGTCTCAGTCAACATGCTCGCTATTGCGATTGTCGTGGCCTCGATGGACTACTTAAGCTCACGGATTCGAGAACGGGTCGTCTGATGCCCGAAATGCTCCGCCTCACGCGGGAGGACCGCGAGGCCCGTGAAGTGCAAACGCTTGCCAATGCCGCAACGCTGAGTTCTCAAACGAAAGGTCGGGCCGTCGAAGAAGAGCCCGACGTGTTCCGGACGGCGTTCCAGCGCGACCGCGACCGGATCCTCCACTCCAAGGCCTTCCGACGCCTCAAACACAAGACCCAGGTCTTCATGAACCCCGAGGGTGACCACTTTGTGACCAGGCTCACCCACACGCTCCAGGTCACCCAGGCGGGTCGGTCGATGGCTGCTGCGTTGGGCTTGAACGAAGACCTAACCGAAGCCATCTGTCTTGGCCACGACGTAGGGCACTCCCCGTTTGGTCACACCGGTGAGGATGCGTTGACCCCCTATGTGGAGGGTACCTGGCTTCACTCGGAGCAATCGGTCCGCATTATGACGGTCCTGGAGCCGCTCAATCTGACCTGGGAAGTCCTTGACGGCATCCGGGCTCATTCCTGGAAGATCGACCCTCCTCCGGCAACCCAGGAGGGCTATCTCTGTCGGTACGCCGACCGAATCGCCTACCTCACCCATGACGTCCAGGACGCCTTGCGCGAAGGGGTGATCCGCTTCGAGGATCTTCCCAGCAAAGGGATAACCGTCTTCGGTGACGAGCCGGGATCGGCCTGGATTCGCACCATGATCGAGGCTGTCGTGGACGGGTCAAACGAAGCGGGCCGGGTAACGATGCGAGCCGACGTTCTCGAGGCGATGCACGAACTGCGCGATTTCATGTTCGACCGGGTCTATCTACGCCACGACACGAACGGTCAGCGGGAACGAGCGGTTCGAATCATCTCGCAACTCGTCGATTACTACGGTCGTCACCCTGACGAGATACCGGCCACCTATCAGGTCGATGATGCTTCGGACCTGACGAAGGCGATCGACTACGTGTCCGGAATGACCGACCGATATGCCCTGCGCGAACACGACCGACTGTTCAAACCGCGGCTCTTTCCCGACGACTAACTCCATTACATGTAAAAGGCCGCGGCGCGTAGAGTCAACCAGATGCGATCACGAATTACCGGGACTGGTTCGTTCACGCCTGACCGGGTGATATCCAATCTCGAACTGGCTGATACGCTTGGCACTACCGCCGACTGGATCGAGCAACGCAGCGGTATCCAGGAACGACGCTGGGTGACCGGCCGAACGACGACCTCGGACCTGGCATTCGAAGCCTCCGTACGGGCCATGGAGACCGCCGGCATCACCGCCCAGGACCTTGACATGATCCTGCTCGCCACGATCAGCCCCGACCATGACTTTCCGGGAACGGCCTGTTTCCTTCAACAGAGGCTCCACGCACCGGAGATTCCCGCGATTGATGTCCGGCAACAGTGCTCGGGTTTCATCTATGCGCTGTCAATGGCTGATCTCTACATTCGGGCAGGTCAAGCAAAGACCGTTCTCGTCGTGGGTGCCGAAATCCACTCCAAGGGCCTCGACATCTCTCCGCGGGGGCGAGATGTCTCGATCCTGTTTGGTGACGGCGCCGGAGCGATGGTGCTGGAGGCGATCGAAGCGCCCTCGCCGGAGGACTCTCAGATCTACTCGACGCATATCCACTCAGACGGGCGTGGCGCCAAGAGCCTGTGGGCCGAGGCCCCTGGGCAAGCAATGGCCGGGCACCGAATCACGGTTGAGGACATTGAAGCGGGCCGCCATTTCCCCATCATGGACGGGCGGCGGGTCTTCATGAACGCCGTAAAGCGGATGCCTGAATCCATCTACGAAGCGCTTGACGCCAACGGGGCGAAGCTCGATGAGGTCGAATGGTTCTTCTTCCATCAAGCCAATCTGCGCATCAACGAAGCCGTCGCCAAACGGCTCGAAATCGACGGTGCCCGCGTGTTTAACACCATCGCCCGATTCGGGAACACCACCGCGGCCACCATCCCGCTCGGCATTGATACTGCCGTCAAGGAGGGCGCCCTTTCCACGGGACAACTAGTAGCGCTCTCAACCTTCGGAGCGGGTTATACGTGGGGATCGGCGCTCCTACGGTTCTGAAGCCTTAATCCGGCCGGGCCTTCGCAACGAATATCACCCATGCGGGTAGCAATAGTTGGAACCGGAATCTCAGGGTTGGGCGCCGCCCATCGACTTAAAGATGATGTCGACCTGACTTTGTATGAGTCTTCTGACTGGGTCGGCGGGCATAGCCATACTGTCGATGTCGAAATCGCCGGGGTTTCCCTGGCGGTCGACACGGGATTCATCGTCTACAACACCCAGACGTATCCACTCCTGACATCCCTGTTCGCCGAACTCGGCGTGGAAACCGAGCCGAGCAACATGTCGTTCGCAATCGCCGGCACTCCGGTCGAATACGAGGGCAGCCTGGCAGGGATGGCGGCCTCCCCGTTAGCCCTGTTGCGGATCAGTCATTGGCAGATGATCAGAGATATCCTTCGCTTCAACCGGTATATCCAAACCGTCGACATTGACGACCCCGAGCTTCGCCTCGGAGACCTCACCGCCGGTTACTCAAGCGCCTTTCGTGAACGGTACCTTCTCCCGATGGGGGCGGCGATCTGGTCAACGCCGGCGGCCGAAATGGCCGACTACCCGGCCGCCACGCTCGCTCGATTCTTCCGTAACCACGGCCTCGTACAGCTTCGCAATCGCCCGCAGTGGCGAACCGTCTCTGGCGGAAGTCGACGCTACGTTGAAAAGCTAAGTGCCCCCTTCTCGCAAAATATCCACCTCGACGAACCGGTCGTCAGCGTTCGGCGCGACTCGTCCGGAGTCGAGATCCTCAGTAGCTCCGGCTCAGAACGATTCGACCAGGTGATCTTCGCCACTCACGCCGACACCACCCTGGCTCTGCTCGGATCCGAATCAACATCGCAGGAACAGTCGGTCCTCGGAAGTTTTGCGTACTCCCGGAACCGTGCGGTTCTCCACACGGATCCGCGCTTCATGCCAAAACATCGCCGGGCCTGGGCAAGTTGGAACGTCAGGACCGGTAACGAGGGGGACCTCCCGTCCGTCACGTATTGGATGAACCGCCTTCAGAACCTGACAACCGACGTACCGGTGTTCGTATCGCTCAACCCGTCGGAAGAACCCGACCACCAGTTGGGCTCCTGGGAGTACGATCATCCCATGTTCGATCGGGCGGCCATTTCGGCACAAGCTGAACTGCCTTCCATACAAGGGACCAAACGTTCCTACTACTGCGGCGCCTATGCCCGCTACGGCTTTCATGAGGATGGTCTGATGTCTGGATATGGGGCCGCAGACGCCCTCCTTCGTCAACCGGCCGACCTATGAACTCGCTCTACGTCGGGAAGGTCAGCCACCGACGCGCCCGGCCCAAGCAACACTCGTTCTCCTATGGCGTGTACTGGATGTTGCTCGACCTCGACGACCTCGACAGCGCCGATGGGGCCAGCCGGCTGTTCTCCGTCGACAAACCAAATGTGTATTCCTTTCGACAGGGTGACCATGGGCCCCGGGACGGATCCTCTTTGAAGGCATGGATCACCAGCCAGACCGCCCACGCAGGAATCGAGATCGGCCGGGTTCGTTTGTTGACGATGCCTCGCCTGTTTGGATACGCGTTCAACCCACTCAGCATATGGTTTTGTGACGATCCGTCCGGGAACCTGGCGGCCGTTCTCTATGAAGTAAGCAACACGTTCGGGGAGTACCACAGCTACCTCCTTCCAGTCGACGACGCGTCCCCGGTCGTACACGAATGGGACAAACAGTTCTTTGTCTCCCCCTTTATCGACATGGGGGCTCGCTACCGCTTCGCGCTCTCGGCACCCGGAGAACTGATGAAACTAACGGTTTCCGAATCCGACATGAACGGTCACCTCTTCAGCGCCGTCATGTCTGGCCGACGGGCACCACTCACCACCGGAACGCTCGTCCGGTTGCTCGTGTCACATCCCTTGCTTACGTTCAGAGTCATGATCGGTATCCACTGGCAGGCTCTCCATCTCTGGCGCAAAGG
Source organism: Acidimicrobiia bacterium (assembly GCA_016650365.1). Taxonomy (NCBI): domain Bacteria; kingdom Bacillati; phylum Actinomycetota; class Acidimicrobiia; species Acidimicrobiia bacterium. The sequence continues at coordinate 3,841 of JAENVV010000148.1, read as the reverse complement.
CGCCGACTATCACCGACGCCCGGAAGCTCCCTCCTCAGATGTTTCAATGCCGTTGGTCCATCGATGATTGATCGACTGGTGCTTCGCATTCTCGGGGCAGGCGTAGCGGTCGGGTCACTGGACGTGACCTTCGCCGACGGTTCGAAAGGAGCCTTGACGGGATCCGAGCTCGGGCCGAAGGCGACCGTGCGCCTCATCAAGGCCGGCTCGCTTCGCAGAGTGTTGTGGGGCGGATCCAATGCCATGGTCGAGGCATATATGGCAGGCGAATTCGAGCCGGACGATCTCACCGAGTTCCTCTTTTTCGCCGCGCTGAACCAGAAGCACTGGGCCGAGCGGCATCCGCTCCTCTATGCGCTGGGCCGCAAAATGGGCACCTGGTTGCCAGCCAGCAATCGGACCGTCGCGGTTGACTCGATGGTCGATCACTACAACCTCGGCAATGAATTCTATGAAGCCTGGCTAGACCCCTCCATGACATACTCGGCCGCCCGCTTCAGCCTCGCCGGCACTTCTGACGACTTGTCACTCGAAGACGCCCAGCAGGCGAAATACGCTCGCCTCGCAGAGATGGCCGACCTCCAACCCGGTCAATCCGTGCTCGAGATCGGTACCGGATGGGGAGGGATGGCTCGGTACGCAGCGAGCCTCGGATGCAACGTGACAACGTTGACGATTGCCGAGGCTCAGGCCCGGTACGCCGTCGACAAGAACCGGGTCGCCGAACTCGACGGCATGATCGACGTTCAACTGCTCGACTACTCGAAGGTCGAGGGCCAGTTCGATCGGGTGGTTTCTATCGAGATGATCGAGTCGATCGACGACTCACGGTGGCCAGACTATTTCGACACGATCGCCAGGGTCCTCAAGCCGGGCGGCCGAGCCGGCCTCCAGGTCATACTCATCAACGACGAGTTCTACGACTCCTACCGAACGAACGAAGACTTCATCCGCCGCTACATCTTTCCTGGCGGGATGGTTCCGAGTCCGCGAGTCCTCAAGGATCTCACCTCGAGGAGCGGCCTGACCTGGGATACCGAGGAACGATTCGGGCTCGACTACGCCCGGACCTTGAAGGAATGGCAGGAGCGATTCGAATCGGCTTGGCTCCAGATCACTACGCTCGGCTTTGACGAAACCTTTCGGAAAATGTGGAAGACATACTTGTCCTACTGCGAAGCTGGTTTTCTTGCGGGCCGAATCGACGTGACGCAGTTCAGTCTCACTCGCCCCGCAAACATCTAATCTGAGGCATCCAAACCGAGAGGACTGTCCGCATGTCAGATTTCATCGACCAGGGCGTCGTAAAGATCATCGAGGTCATCGGGATCTCCGAAGTGAGCTTTGAGGACGCCATCCAGCGCGGGGTTGCCAAAGCGGCAGAGTCAGTCAAGGGCATTACCGGTGTCGAGGTACAGAACATGACCGCTCGCGTGAAAGACGGCAAGGTCATCCAGTATCACGCCAACATGAAGCTGGCCTTCGCTGTCAGGTAGTGACGAGCAATCGCTCCGAACTACTGAAGAATCAAATCCAGATCAGCCGATTTCGAAGCCAGGACAAAGGCCACGGCCGGTATGGATTCGGTTTGAAGGATCAAGGCATCCAGGACGTCGGCGAATCCGGCCACGTCGGCCGGATCGGGCGTAGGTAACCCCAGAAATGCGATGTCGGCCGTGCGGGAAGTGGACGAAATCACTTCGGGGGCAGGTCGAGGATCCACGATGATCTCGACCACGGCATCGATTCGAGCAGACTTGATGAGGGCGGATAGGTTTTGGCGCGCTTCTTCTGCCCCGCCCGGGTTGACGACAATCATCCGCACGGTCACCGTAGCCCCGCGCCACTCCAGGCTGGTTGCCAACAGATGGGACAGGGTCAGCATCAGGGCACCATTGCCCCGTATCCCGTGAAGCCACACATCGATTCGCTGGCGGCGACCAAAACTCTCTGAGGGAACCGCCCGCACCAGCACGATGTTGCGGTTGGCGTGATGGATGTTCGACAGCATCGTGGCGTACTCGGTGCGGTTGCCGGTCGTCTCACCGTCACCGAGCATGATCGTATTCGGGATCAGCGTGCCAAGCCCATAGGCTTCGACGAGCAACCCCACACCGATGTAGGGGGTGGGAGCGGACACGACTCGGACGAGCGCTTCGACGCTCTTCTCCTCGAGGTGGTCCCGAATCGTGGCGGCCAACTGGGTCTTGCGCTCACTCGTCACCGGATCGGGAAGGATCGTTGCAACGCTCAGGATTCCCCGGTCGTGCGAAATGGTGTTCGCCAGGTCGATGAGATACCAGCGTTTGGAGGGACTGCCGGCCAGCACGAGGAAGTTGGGCCGCCAGGTTTTGGCGTATCCCGAGGAGCGCAGGTTGATGAGTCCCCACCGGATCAAAGCTTGCCAGGCTCCCTCACGCGCATCGCCCCAGGTGGTTTTGATGCCGCGACGCTGAAGCCAGAGATAGATCCCAAGAACAATGAAGGCCGCCACCACCGTTGCCACCGGGTTGATGAGAAACATGACCGCCGAACATCCGACTGCCCCAAGAGCCGACAGCGCCCAGTGCACCCGGAAGGTAGGTCGGAACGACGGCGAACGCAGAAAACGTTCCACGGCTGATACGACGTTTACAACTGCGTAGGTAGCCAGAAAGAACATCGTGAGTATCGGGGCTATAACGTTCAAGTCTCCAAGGGCGATGGCTCCGAGGGCCAAAGCCAACGAAACATAGGTGCCGATGCGTGGCTCGTCGGACGGACCGGAACCCCTCCCGACAAAACGCAGGGGTTTGGGGAGGATGTTGTCGCGAGCCAGCGCCTGCAAGATACGCGGGGCACCCAGAATGCTGCCAACGGCACTCGACAACGTCGCACCCCAGACACCGACCAATATCGCATCGCCCCATATGGCGATTCTGCGCATGATGAGCGGATCGCTGATGAGGTCGGCGGTGGATGCGGATCGGGACAGGACGAACGGAATGGTCATATAGACGAGGTAGCTGACCCCGATGGCCGCCATGGTGCCGCGTGGAATCGAACGCCTCGGGTCGACCAGGTCGCCGCTCATGTTGACGCCGGCCATGATGCCGGTCACAGCCGGGAAGAACACTGCGAAGACCAACCAAAACCCGGCGGTCGGTTGGCCGACGGTGGCCACGGCGGCGTCCGGCAGGGGGTCGCCGAGGAAGAACGACACCAGAGATATCACGATCCCGGCCATGATGAAGTACTGCACCCGGATAGCGGTGCGAGCCGAAATCAGTGCCAAGGCGGTTACCGCAATCGCCGTCACGGCTGCGACGATTCGCTGATCGAACGAGGGAAAGACCACGGTCAGGCTCTCAGCGAAACCGATGGTGTACAAAGAGACGGACAACGCTTGAGCGAGGTACAAGGGGATACCGATCGCCCCGCCGACCTCGATGCCCAGCGCCCGGCTGATCATGTAATAGGCGCCACCAGTTTTGATCCGCTGGTCGGTTGCTATCTGAGAGATCGATAGACCGGTAAGAAACGTGATCCCGGTGGCGATCGTGACGATGATCAAGGTGCCCGCCAGACCGGCATTTCCGACCACCCACCCGAACCGCAGGTACATGATGACGCCGAGGATCGTCAGAATCGACGGGGTGAACACCCCCCCGAACGTCCCAAGCCCCACAGGAGCGGGCTTCTGCGCTATGACAGCTTCAGTCATACGGTGGAAACTTGTATCGTCGAAAGAGGTCCGAAACATCGACGGTGGTCGAATTCGTCACGCCCTCTTGACCCCCGCATCAGCATGCTCTCTCCTCAGCGATCAATCGCAGCGGGGCCATGATAGGCGGCGGCCGCG
>JAENVV010000147.1 GCA_016650365.1 Acidimicrobiia bacterium | reverse complement strand
TGGCGGAAAGGAACGGATTCGCTCCGAGTGTTTGCGGCCCTCTGGCCGCTTATGGCGTTGGCGGCGGCCGTGGCGGTGCAGGAGCATCGGCGCCGGCCGACCGGCGAGAACTAGGCTCCCGGCATGCCGGAACTTCCTGACATTGTTGTCTACGTGGAGGCTCTCGAACGCTTCACCGTCGGTCAAACGCTCGAGAAGCTCCGGGTGCGCTCGGTGTCGCTGCTTCGCACCTACGATCCACCGGTGTCGGCTGTCGAAGGTAAGAAGGTTCTCGGGTTCCGGCGGATCGGTAAGCGAATCGTTTTCGAGTTCGAAGATGACTTGTTCATTGTTCTTCATCTCATGGTGGCCGGGCGCTTGCGCTGGGTAAAGAAGGGCCAGGCCGTACCCAACAAGGTGGGGTTGTGCGCGTTCGACTTTCCCGATGGCACGTTGATGCTGACCGAGCAGGGAACCAAGAAGCGAGCGTCGTTGCATATTGAACGAGGCATCGATGCCGTTCTGGCTCACGACCGGGGTGGCATCGAACCACTTACGGCGAGTCGGGCGGAGTTTGCTGGAGCGCTCATCCGGGAGAATCGCACCATGAAGAGGGGATTGACTGACCCGCGTATTTTCTCGGGCATCGGCAACGCCTATTCAGATGAGATTCTGCATAAAGCGAAGCTGTCCCCGGTAAAACGAACCAAGCAATTGACCGAAGATGAAATAACCCGGCTGTACGAGGCCACCCAAAGCTCCTTGTTGGAATGGACAGAGCGGCTTCGGGCCGAGGTCGGTGACGGGTTCCCTGACAAGGTGACTGCCTTCCGGAAAGACATGGTGGTCCATGGTAAGTACGCAGAACCGTGCCCGGTGTGCGGATCGAAAGTTCAACGTATCGTCTACGCAAGTAACGAAACGAATTACTGCGCTACCTGCCAAACCGACGGCAAGTTACTCGCTGACCGGTCGTTATCGAGATTACTCAAAGACGACTGGCCCAAGACCATTGACGAGCTCGAATGACCGGTTGACAGATCGAACGTATGTTCGATATCATGGCGTGTCCCTCCGATATGAGTGGACATGGCAGCAACGACTCTTCTCCAACAAAGGGTGCGACAAAAGGCACTCCAAACCGCCATCGAACGTGGCAGGCAAGCTTCACGGGAAGAACTCGCGGCGCTTATCGCAACCCACACAACCACGTTGTCAGGGCCGGCAACCGAGTTAACGCTCGTTCCGGGGCGAGTAATTGGTTTGGAGGGGCCGGTGGGTGCGGGACTTACTCGATTGGCCCTGGTGATGCTGGCCGAGATTGCGAGTCGGGCCCCCGTGGCAATTGTTGATACGCGGGGATGGTTCTGTCCGGTTGCGGCCTGGGAAGTTGGGATTCCTCCGGCACATCTTTCCGTGATTCGATGTTCTGATGCTGAGAAGTGGCCTTCTGTATTAGGTGCATTACTTACCGGGCTGGGGGGTATCTATGCCGAGGTGCCCCCAGGGGTTCCTGATCAGGTACTTCGCCGCCTCTCCGCCAAAGCACGTCAAGAACGAGCGGCGGTTGCGTTGCGGCCGATGAGTGGTCAGTTGCCGGCAGGCATAACCCACATGCGTCTGACCGCTGAGCAGATCACCTGGTCAGGGCCGGATCGAGGACATGGGCGCCTCACCGGGCGAAGCCTATCCCTGTACGCATCTGGCAAAGGAGTTCGAGGAATAGAACAACGATTTGGAGTTGAAGACGATGGAACGAGTGATGTGCATCTGGTGGGAAACCTGGGCACTGTTTCGCCCGGACGCGCCGTCGGATAAGCCATGTGTGGTAACTGATAACCATCATGTCGTTGCCGCCAATCAGGCTGCTCGGACTGCTGGAGTCGTCCGGGGTATGAAGCGGCGAAGTGCCGAGGCGATCTGTCCGGGAGGTTTGGTGCTCGACCGGGACATCTCCGCCGAACTAGCCCGATTTGAACCAGTGGTCCGTAGCATTGAGGATCTGGTTCCGATGGTCGAAGTAGCCGAACCCGGATTGATATTTTTTGATATCGCCGGGGCGGTTGCCTTCTATGGGGGTGAGAGGGAACTCGTCGAACTTGTTGCCAAAACCATTCAGACCCGTGAACGACCACGGATCGGGGTAGCCAATAGTCCATTTGCTGCCCGACGAGCCGCCGGAGTAGCTCACCCTGGTGGGGTTTATGCCGTTACCGATGACGCCACGTTCTTGACTGACGTGGCCATCGATTCCCTTACCAACCAGGATTTGGTGGCTACGTTTCGTTGGTTGGGTATATCCACACTCGGTCAATTGTCGCAACTGCCTCGCGACACCATTGTTTCTCGTTTCGGGGCGGAAGGGTTACGGGCTCATCAGCTGGCCAGTGGACAGGATCGCTCGACCCAACCTCGAGCTGTGCCCGTCGATGTATTCGTCGAGCAGCGGTTTGAGGATCCGCTGGAGCGTCTGGAACAGGTTGGATTCGCGGCCAGAGCTGCGGCGGCCGAACTGGTGGGGGAGTTGCGAAGAAACGGTTCAGCCACTCATCGGGTAGAGGTTGAAGCTGAAGCGGCGGATGGGGCTATTCGATTGCGGGTTTGGAGAAATGCAGATCCCTTTGATGAGGGGATGTTGGCCGAGCGTGTCTGGTGGCAATTGCGAGCCTGGATCGAATCGCATGGCATAACTGGCGGGATGGTTCGGCTGCGCCTGTCTCCTGCCGATGTGTCAGGGGGAGGGCGTCAATTGGGTTTCTTCGAAGACACAATGGCAGTGATGGAGGCCGATCGAGCTTTGGCCAGGGTGCAAGCCTTGATCGGTCCTGATCAGGTGTTGGGGGCGGTACCCCAAGGCGGGCGTGACCCCGCTGACCGGGTGAGTTGGCATCGATGGGGTGAACTACCGGAACTCGTTGCGCCAACCGCTCCTTGGCCCGGGGCGACTCCCGGTCCATCGCCCGCCCTGGTTACCTCACAGCGAATCGAAGTGGAATGGGATGAGGAGCAACCCACCCGTGTTCGGCTACGTAGTCGCTGGGAGCCAGTTCTCAATTGGGCGGGTCCGTGGCGTCGGACTGGCCGGTGGTGGACTGGCGAGCCCGATGCGGATCGGTATCAGTTGGTCACTTCGGCAGGAGCATTGCTGTGTGAACGGCGAGATGGGGGAATGTATCTCACTGGCCTCTATGACTGATCGGCGTCACTTTCGGCTCTGGTGGTGCGGGTCGGTCGAAAGTTGGTCATTGAGATCGGCTAGATCGGCGGCAATCGCCGCTCGGACCCGTTCGGAAAGCGACGCGATGTCATTTTTGGTCATGCCGACCGTCTCGATTGGATCATGGACCCTGGCCACGATCGGTCCGCCCCGGACAGCTCCTCTGGGTGGCCAGGCCCGGTAGGACCCTGCGATGGTAACTGGCAAGATCGGAAGCTGGCCGGCGATGGCGATTGCGAACGCTCCTCGTTTGAAGGCCATGAGTTCCCCGGTTCGACTTCGGGTTCCTTCGGGATAGACGATGACGCTGCGGGCGGCATCGGTGTTGGCCCAGGTGTCTGCTGTCAGCTGAGCATGGACGCTTGATCCGTGTTGGGTCCGGTCAACTTTGACCATCCCGGTTGCTTTCATTGCAGCACCAACCACCGGGATCCGATACAGCTCTTTCTTGGCCATGAACCGGCCGGGAACCGGTACCGCCAACAGATCGGCCATGATGTCGAAATTCGACTGGTGGTTCGACACGATCACATATGATCGGGATTCGTCAATCGTGGCTCCTTCCGCGGAGAATGTGACGCCTCCCAACGTGAACCAGGCTTGGCTCCATTTTCTGAGTATCCGGTCAAGCAGGGGCGAGTTCGGTCGAACGGCCGCCACGGCGATTAATATCGCGGAGACTATGAGCGTGACGACAAAGCCGCTCACTATGAGTAGGCCTGTTCTGATCCAAGCAATCATGGCGGCCCAAACTAGCCGCCTGCCAGTAGGCTCGCCCTTCATGGCGACAAAACGATTGTGGCGAGAGTGGGCCGACGGTCAGGTCTGGACGGTCGATACTGAGCGGATCCGATCCGGGATCGAAGCCTTTCTCAGGGGACTTGAAGCTCCGATCGTGTTGACGTATTCGGCGATGCCCGGGGAAGCCGATGTTGAGTCAATCGAAGGGGCGGGCCAACTGCTCCTTACCCGGACGCCAGAGGTAGGGGGCCTCACCGTTCATCGGGCGGATTCTCCGATGGAAACCCACCGCTGGGGATACCGGCAACCTGTGGCAGAGGCGGCCCGGGTTGAATCCATGGAAATCGATGTGGTACTGGTTCCTGGCGCACTATTTGATAGACGAGGCGGCCGCCTTGGCCACGGGCGAGGGTATTACGATCGGCTGCTCGTCACCTGCCGACCTGATGTGATTCGAGTGGGGGTAACCACGGCCGGCGCGATTGTTGAAAGAATCCCCACGGAGCCGCATGACATTGCGATGACCCACCTCGCCACTGAGGCTGGTGTTCGCCAGGTGTCAGGATGATTGCATGAAGCTGGCGCTCAATCTGGGGTATCTCACCCGCGCAAACCGCCCCGATATGGAGCTGATTCTCGAGGCGGAGCGGCTTGGGTACGATTCTGTCTGGGCTGCGGAGGCTTGGGGTTCGGATGCGGTGACCGTGCTGTCGTGGATTGGAGCACAGACCTCGACCATCAAGCTTGGTTCGGCCATTCTTCAGATGCCTGCTCGTACGCCGGCCATGACTGCCATGACCGCCGCCACCCTGGACCGTCTATCCGAGGGTCGATTACTGCTTGGCCTCGGATTGTCGGGGCCCCAGGTCGTGGAAGGCTGGCATGGCGAGCCGTATGGCAAGCCGTTGGGCAAGACCCGTGAATACGTTTCCATCGTTCGGAAGGTATTTGAGCGGGATGGACCGCTGATCCATAGTGGTGAGCATTACGAGATCCCGTTTGCCGGTCCGCAGGCAACCGGCCTCGGCAAGCCATTGAAGCTGATGACCCATCCGCTCCGATCGGATCTGCCCATCTATCTCGCTGCCATCGGGCCCAAGAACGTGGCGCTGACTGCCGAAATCGCCGACGGTTGGCTGCCGGTCTTCTACTCGCCTGAACGGGCCGGCGAAGTGTTCGGGCCAAGCCTTGCGTCCGGGTTGGCGAAGGCGTCCGACCCCGGCAAATCGTTCGACGTTGTGCCAAGCGTGACGGTTGTCATTTCCCACGATCTCGCTGCGGCCCGCGATCGACTCCGCCCCCAAGCAGCCCTCTATATCGGCGGGATGGGTGCCAAGGGTCGCAACTTCTACAACGATCTTGCGTGCCGGTACGGGTTTGCCGAGGCCGCCGGGCGGGTCCAGGATCTGTATCTGGCCGGCGACAGGATGGCCGCCGTTCATGCGGTGCCCGACGAGCTCCTGGACGAGGTGAACCTGGTGGGAACACGCGAGATGGTGCGTGATCGGCTTGATGTCTGGAAGGCGTCGAACGTGTCGACTCTGCTCGTATCTGTCGGCGATCTGCCGACTCTACGAACTCTGGCTGAGCTGGCTCTCTGATGGCGTCTAGGGCAGGATCTCGAACGACTCGGTAACCCCACAAGGCCGGACCGTGTCGTCGATCGAGTTCATGCAATCGTCGCCGATGAATAACCGGTAACTGCCTGGCGCTACTGCAGCCGACAGCATGAATTCGCCCCAGGTGGGTTGGTAGGGCGCCATCAGTGAGGCGAAGCCTCCCTCGCTCGCCACCAACGATGGTCCAGACCAGGTAATGGTGGTTGGGTCTTGCGCGTCGCGAGTGAGCACCGTGGCATAGCCCTGGCTTTCGAACCACCTGGCATAACCGACCACCGTGAAGCCGCCGGAGATGCCCACGTTCTCGACCGATTGGTGGACCGGGTGTTCGAGGACGGTATTGCCCGTCTCTATGACCGGTCGGAAGTCGAGGCCGGCACCGATCGGCGTCTCCGCTACGTCGATGACGACCCGAGCCGGATTGGAGAGCACGGTGACGCCGGCTACCCGGCCCTGTTCATGGAGGAAACGGACTTCCAGCCTTTCGGGCTGGCCCACCGGAACCACTGTCAGGGCGAGCGCCAACTTGAAATCGGCGTTGGTCGCTTGGGGTACCACATCGACCACGCCGGGTGGAAGACTGACCGAAACCCGCGTCTTTCCGCTGGTCACGACGACATCGCCCCCACCGAGAATATCGCCAGTCTCAAAGCTTGCTCCATCGGTCGTTCCGAGGACGATCACATACCTGTCGCAGGTGGCGGTCTGAAATTGGAATAGTCCGATCACCGCCGTTGCGTCTCCGGTTGCGGGAGTGCTGGCTGTTGCGGACCCGGTGGCCGTCTGAGCCGTGCACGGAGAGGCCTTGATGCCGGCGTCCCACTGATTGGGGTGAGCGAGGTACCGGCTGTTCACAAACCCCTCGACCCCGCTGGGCAACCGGACGCCGTACCAGGTCGTTCCACCGATCGGGTTGGCGGCCATTGGTAGAACGAAGATCTCGTCCTGATTAGGCCTCAGAATGCCGACCACCTCAGCATTGACAGTCGGAGCAGCTCTCACGTTGAGAACATCGCCGGGTGCGACGCCGACCACGTACCAACCGATATTCGCTGTTGTATCGGGGCCCAATGTGGTCGTGGTAGTTGATTCGATGGTGGTTTCTGTCGTCCCCAACGTGGTCGAAGTCGGTGGTGCCGTCGTAGATGGAGGCTGCGTGGTGCTGGGGGTGGGAGCCGTGGTCGGGGCGGTCGCGGGGATGCTCTCATTAGGCCCGACCGTCACGGCGGCAGGACCGCCCAAAGCTTTGGAGGCAAACCAGCCGGCGGCAACGAGGAGGGTTACCGCAGCGGCCACGACTACGTAGCTGCGACCCTTTCCATTTGGCGTTGTCATCGGTCTCCTCGTGTGCGGGTAACTGGCCCCGGACGAGCAATGATGGCACGTCCGGGACCAGGTGTGGTCAGGGAAGCTAGGGAGTTACGTCGAATGTCTCGGTGACACCGCACGGTTGGCTTGTGTTGCCGTCGGGGCTCATGCAGTCGTCGCCGACAAATAGCTCATAGCCACCCGACGGAAGATCGACCGTGAACGTGAACTCGCCCCACGTCGGGATGTATAAAGCGTATATCGAGGCCATGTTCCCGTTAGACGAACTCATCGACGGACCGGACCAGGCGATGTCGGTCGGTTGGGCGCCGTCGAGCGTGGTGATCGTGGCGTACCCTTGCGCTTCGAACCAGCGGGCGTAGCCGGTGACGCTGAACGAGTGCGCAACGCCGACCTTGTCTGCCGACTGATCGACTGGATGCTCAAGGATGGTGACGCCCTTTCCGACGATTGGCGCATAATCGAGTCCGGTGCCCGTTGGGGCTGAACCAACATCAATGACGATGCGGGCCGGGTTAGAGAGCACCGTGACACCGGCCACTCGGGACGAGCTGTGCAGGAAACGTACCTCAAGGTCGTCCGGCGCACCAGTGGTGTTGATCGGTAAAACGGTTAGCGCCAGGGCATCTGTGAAGTCGGAGTTCGTTGCCTGAGGGGCCACCCCGGTTATCACAGATGGCAACTCGACGGTAACCCTCGTTCCACCACTAGTCACCCGAATGTCGCCGCCGCCCAACGTGTTGGCCGTTTCGAACACGTCCAGGTCGTCCTTCCCGAGCACGATGACGTAGCGGTCACAGTTGCCGGTTTTCACCTGAAACAATGCGACCACGGCTGAGGCGTCCCCGCTGCTCGGAGTCGAGGCGGTTGCCTCGCCGGAGCTTTGGCTGGCCGTGCATGGCGCACCGGCGATACCTGCGTCCCACGTTGACGGGTGGGCGAGGAACCGGCTGTTCACGAACCCTTCGGTTCCGTCATCGAGCCGAACCCCGTACCAGGCTGCTCCCCCGATCGGATTTCCAGCCCGGGGGAGCACGGTCACGTTGTCCTGGTTATGGGCCAGGTTTCCGACGATTGGGGACGCCGCCGACGGGGATTGGCGCACATTGAGGACGTCATTACTGGCGACATCGACGACGTGCCAGCCGACAGCCGGGCTCGCCACCACCGTGGTGCTCGTCGGGCTGGTCGTGGTTGTTGAGGTGTCCGGTGATGTGGTCGTGGTGGATTCACCAGGGATGGTCGAATCTGTGGACGGCACGGTGGATTCAGCCGATCCGAATGTCGTGGCGGTTGTGCTCGCTGGCGGCGAAACGACGTCTCGGGATCGGTTTGCGTTCAATGCAATTGCGACGGAGCCGAGCACGAGCACGATGGCGGCGGCGGCGGCCAGGTACGTCCATGGGTTCTTGGAGTTTTCTTCCGGGTTCATGAGAGCTCCTAAGGAGGCATCCGGGTTGGCTTGTCTGGCCTGGCGGCTCAAGTCGTCGAATGCCCGGCGGATCCGGTCTTCGCTCATTGCTGATTCTCCTTGAGGTGGCTGGCCAGAGTCTGTCGACCATGATGAAGGTGGGCTTTGGCGGTGTTCGGTGAGCACTCGAGAATGCCGGCGATCTCGTCGATCGATCGGTCCTCGAGGTAGTGGAGGGCCACTGCTGCTCGTTGACGGGCCGGCAAGGCTGCCACTGCCTTCCAGACCGCGGAGTCACCGAGAACGATCTCGACCGGGTCGGGCGGGCGGCTTCCAAGCCGTTGGATGGCTACTCGTTGGCGGCGGGATCCACGCCGGACATTGAGCGCCAGGTTGATGGTGGTGCGACGTAACCAGGTCCCGGGCCGTTCGTATGAGCAGATCCGTTCCCAGTTCTTGTGAGCACGAATCAGGGCTTCCTGGGCGATGTCTTCGCCAACGCCAGGGTTGCCTCCCACCGCGGTCGCCAGGGCGACCATTGGGCCGTATTCGGTCCGGTAGAAGGCCTCAAATGAGATAACTTGCGGGTTGTAGGTCACGGTCGCCATTCACTGAACACACACCGGACCAGGCCGGAAGGTTTAATCAGTCTATGTCCGTTGCAGGGATCCAGGTCGACGTCGCACGCCAGAACCTGGATGTGGCAATGCCCGATGACGGTCACGGATGAATCGTGAGTCGATCAAGTGGCAGATTCCCGTGATCAGCTGCGGTTAGGCGTAGACCTTGGTCATTTCCGGATCGTAGAGCGGCTTGGAGGTGACGACGGCCGGATAATCATGGCCAAGGAATCTG
>JAENVV010000146.1 GCA_016650365.1 Acidimicrobiia bacterium | reverse complement strand
GTCAGTCACTATCGGTGCCGATCACAAGTTCGTCGATCGAATTGACGATGGCGTCAACCCCTGGTTGCCGCGTTTTTTGAGCCGCGCCGGCGACCAGTACAAAACCAGCAGTTGGAGCCGAGAGCGCCGCTTCCCGGTCGACGTTCGAATCCCCTACGTACAGGGTTCGTTCAATAGATACACCGAGGACGGCTGCGCCGAGGCGAAGCGGTTCGGGGGAGGGTTTAGGAGCAACCCCATCGTCCCCGGCCACGATCACGCCGACGAGTTCGCTGATTCCGAGCCGGTCGAGGCCGACAAGGGTGGCTCCTCGATCGTCGGAGGTGACCACACCGATCTTCAACCCGGCAGCCACCAGCCGTTGCAGAGTGTCGGCCACCGACCCGATCGGGGTCAAGTGTTCGTTGGTGGTACGGGCTGCCAACTCTCGAGCACGGGCTATCCGATCTGCGACGTTGACGATCCCGTGGTGTTCGAGGACCGCCCTCGTCTCCGACTGCAGCTGTCCCATCGTGCCGGCCGCCAGGAGCCCGTTGGCAACAACCTCGCCGTTGTGAACCCCGATCACGTTTCCAAGTTCCTCGGCAAGTTCGGCGTCTCCGCCCGAGGCCACTTCGATCCATGCCTGCCCGGCCGGGGACCACGAAGCGAGTAAGTCGATCAAGGTGCCGTCTTTGTCGAAGATGACGGCGTCGACGTCAAACCGGGCGTCACCAGCTCCAATGATCATCGAACGAGTTCAGCCGTCAAGCGGATGTCAGCTCAAGACCCAGCAGGCGTGCGGCGGGAACGTCACCTCGACGGTGTCCCCGACCGACGGCATATCCAGAAGCCGTTCGTTGAAGATGTCCACGGTCAGCGGGATCTTTCCCGCATCAACGACAACACGGACGATCGAGCCAAGGAACGATACGGTCTCGATCGTCCCGGGAATGCGATTGGTGTGCGAACCGTTCAGCTCGAGTTCCTCCGGTCTTAACATGATGTCAACCAGGGACCCCTGTGGTCTCTCGATCTTCGCCCCGGTGGTGATGACGGTGTCGTCGATACCAACCGTCCCCAGGCCCGCATCGATGACGGCCGCACTGACTCGGTTGAGACGCCCGACGAACGAAGCTACGAATTCGGTGGACGGATAGTTATAGATCTCAAACGGTTTGCCGACTTGTTCCATCTCGCCCTTGCTCATCACGACCACCCGGTCAGAGAGCGCCATGGCCTCTTCCTGGTCATGGGTGACATAGATGGTGGTGATTTCCAGGGAACGCTGAATCCGCTTGATTTCGTTTCGAAGTTCGTCTCGGATTTTGGCGTCGAGTGCCGAGAGGGGTTCGTCAAGAAGCAGGACCTTGGGTCGGATGGCCAAGGCTCGCGCCAGGGCCACGCGCTGTTGCTGACCGCCTGACAGCTCAAATGGGAAGGCCTTGGCTTTCTCCGGAAGACCAATCAGGCCCAACAATTCGTCGACCCTGGTGTGGATCTCATGTTTGTCGACGTTCTTCACTTTGAGGCCGAAGCCGATGTTCTCTGCCACGGTCATGTTCGGGAATAGGGCGTAGGACTGGAACACCATTCCGACGTCACGAGTGGCGGGTCGGGCATGGGTGATGTCCTCACCGGCGAGGGTGATGCGACCGGCAGTTGGCTGTTCGAAGCCGCCCACCATCCGCAGCGTCGTTGTCTTTCCACAACCTGACGGTCCGAGGAAAGACACGAACTCGCCCGGTTCGACCGAGAGGTTGAAGTCCGACACCGCCACCATGTCGCCGAAGGTCTTGCGGACACCTTCCAATGTGAGATATGTCATGCTCTTCTCCCTGCCCGATTGGTGACGTACGAAATCATGCCCAGGGCCAGCCAGGTGACCGAGAAGGCGATCAGTGTCAGCGCGGCGGCCTCAAACGGTTTGTTGCGAACGATGTCGGCCATGAACGGGGCCAGGGTCCGCTGGGCCATGTAGAGGGCGATCGTCAGTTCGCCAAGGACGATGGCGAACGTGAGCAAGGCCCCGGAGAGGATGGCCAGTCTGATGTTGGGAAAGATCACCTTCGTCACGATCGTCGGCCATCCGGCGCCCAAACTCTGGGCTGCCTCGGTCAGCGATCGCACATCGATCGAGCGGAGCCCGTTGTCGACGGACCGGTACATATACGGGAACGAAAGCGCGGCATACGCGCAGATCATCACGATGCGCGTCGAGTTGTAAGTGGAGGTCAGGAGTAGCGGCGGAGCCGAGTAAAGCCGGATGAGGGCCAGTACCAGCACAACGCCGGGGATAACGAACGGGAGCAATGTGATGAACTCGATGAACGGCCTCAGACGGGGCATCTTGAGAGCTACCCAATAGGCGGTAGGGACGATGATGAGCAAACTCACCACGATCGTGGCCAATCCATTGACGATCGACTGCCCGAAGGCCGGCCACATTTGTTCGTTCCCGAGTATGAGCCTCCACGCTTCCCACGTTCCATTGTTGTGCCTTAGTGAGAGTCGGATGGTCCCGAGCAGCGGTGTCACGAAATACACGACACCTAAGACGACAATGAGCCACGGCCAAAGTCGTCGGACCAGGCTGCCTTGTGGAGGAATCGGGTTCGATCCGGTCGGCTTGCCCGGTCCGCCGGCCGCACCATGCCCGGTGAGCGATCCTGATTGAGGTCCGGCGATGGTCATGCCAGCCACCTCTCCGACCGGCGCTGCAATATTGAATAGATGCCAATTGAGACGGCCATGACCGCCACCATCCCCATCGCTACCGCATACCCGAGGCCAGGGTTCTGTAACACGTCGCCCGAAATCTGCTGGCCGATCAGGATGGTCGCCAAACGGAGGTTTCCACCGGTCAGGGCAAACGCGGTGGCATGGGCGCCGAACGCGTTCCCGAACAGCAAAATCATGGCCCCGAGGATCGAAGGCATGAGCACCGGGAGAGCGATGTATCGCCAGTACTGGTAGGTCGACGCGCCGAGGTTCTCTGAGGCTTCCCGCCACTCCTCCTTCAGTCCTTCAATGGAGGGCGTGATGACCAGGACCATGAGGGGGAATTGGAAATAGAGGTAGACAACCGAGATCCCGATGAATGAGTAGAGGTCGAATCCCGCTTTGTACATGTCGAATCCGGCAGCCTTGAGCAGGATGGTAAACAGGCCGACCCTTCCAACCGTGGCGATGAATGCGGCGGCCAATGGCACACCGGCGAAATTGGAGGCGACCCCTGAAAAGGTACTGAGAAGTGACCGAACGGGTTTGGGAAGGCCTCCGAGCACCATGGACCAGGCAAGTAGAAAGCCGAAGATCCCTCCGACGAGGGCGGTAATGAGGCTGATCTTGATCGAGAGTCTGAACGAATCGATGACGACTGGAGTCGCCAGGTTGCGGTAATTATCGAGGGTGGTTGATCCGTCAGCCCCCGCCAGGCTGCGGGCGCCGAGGACGATGGTGGGCAGAATGAGTAGCGCCCCGGCAAACAGCAGGAAGGGCATGACCCCCAACCAGTTCCACCGGAAACGGAATGGGGGGCGCTTGGCGCCCCCCATGTCCTTATCGACTGTCTCAGCCACCGACATTGAGGCCGACGGTCGAGTCCCACCCGTCGACGATCAAGGCTTTGGCGGTCTCGATCTGCTCGATGGTCGGGAACACCGCACCGACCGTGTCGGGCAGCTTGGCAGCTAGATCTGCCGGAACGACGCCCCGGGCAGCCATATCCTCATACCGGATCGGGTTGCAGTAGCCGCTCAGCCATCCGAGCTGACCCTCATCGGAGTACAAGTACTCCATCCACAGCTTGGCAGCGTTGGGGTGAGGTGCATAGGCACTGATCGCTTGGACATACACCCCGCCGAATCGGCCGGTAGCCGGAACGACGACCTGGATGGAATCTCCGTTCTCATCACGGTTCGCCAGAGCGTTATACGTCCAGCGAATCGTCACGGGCGTCTCACCAGAGGCGACGGTACCTGACTCGGCGATCAACGGGACGAGGTTTCCTGCCGCGTTCAGTTGGGCAAAGAAGTCCAACCCGGGTTGGGCATCGTCGAGGGATCCACCGTTGCCAAGGGCCGAGGCGTAGACCGAGAAGATGGCCTGATTGGAGGCGCGGGGATCGCCAGCCAGTGCAATCTGACCGTTGTACTTGGGATCGAGCAGGTCGGCCCAGTCAGCCGGGACGTCCGGTTGCACGGCCGTGTTGACCTCAAAAGCCAGTACGCCGTAGTAGTCGCCGTACCAATATCCTTCGGCGTCCTTGGCATCATCCGGGATCGAATCCCAGGTCGACACCTTGTATGGCTGGATGAGTCCATCGGCCTTGGATGACGGACCAAAAGCAAGACCGACGTCGATGACGTCAGGTGCCTGCGGACCGGGGTTGTTCTGGTTGGCCTTGATGGCTTCGATCTCGTCGGCTGAACCGGCATCCGGTACGAGTTCGTTGACTTCGATACCCGGGTACTTCGCTTTGAAGCCGTCGATTACGGCGCCGTAGTTGCACCAGTCATGGGGCAGGGCGATCGTGGTCAACATGCCTTCGGCTTCTGCTGCCGCCACGAGATCGGCCATCGGGTCTGCGGCGACAGTGGTGTCGCTTGCAGCGGCGGTCGTGTCAGGAGAAGCGGCAGTTGTTGGAGTAGCGCCTACGGTTGTGCCGGGAGCGGCCGTGCTGTCGGTTGAGGTTCCTCCGCACGCTGCGACAACGGTCGCAAAGGCTATGAGGAGAGCGATTTTTCTTTTCATATGGTTGGCCTCCTTTTGGGTCGCCGTAATCGTAGGCGATGCGGAACAGTCGCGCGCCGTCAGAGACCATGGTTGGTCGATGACGATGGTGAGGGCGCGGTCGGTTCTTAGGATCTAGCCTTGAAGCAACAGCCGGCGCCGTCGCTAGGGGTCAGATCGAGGCTGGTCACGCCGCACCCCCGGGGGCGGTGAGGTCGAGGAAGACCTGCTCGAGGCTGCGGCCGCCGGTGAGTTCGGCCACCGTCCCCTTCGCGACCGGACGCCCGCGGCGAGGGGGAGGGCGGCGGGCACCGGATCAGTCCAGGGCTGGGCTGGCTCCGGTTGTCAGGACGATCAGGCCTCGACTGTCTCCTCGACCGGTGCTGCGTCCTCTGCTGCCTGCGCGCCCTCCTTCAGGTACGCGAAGTCGGCGGAGGTCAGCATGGGCTGGTCGATCCGCATGCCGTAGAAGGAACGCCACACCATGTACGCGCTGGCCAGGCCGAAGACGACGGCGAGGACCGCGTTGATGACCGGGTTGCCGATGATGATCGACAGCTCGATCGCCAGCATTCCGAACAGGGTGCTGAACTTGATGACCGGGTTCAGGGCCACCGAGGAAGTGTCCTTGAACGGGTCGCCGACGGTGTCGCCGACGATCGAGGCATCGTGCAACGCGGTGCCCTTGGCCTGGAGGTCGACTTCGACGATCTTCTTCGCGTTGTCCCAGGCGCCACCGGCGTTGGCCATGAAGATGGCCTGGTAGAGCCCGAAGATGGCGATCGAGATCAGGTAGCCGATGAAGAAGAACGGCTCGACGAAAGCGAACGCC
>JAENVV010000145.1 GCA_016650365.1 Acidimicrobiia bacterium | reverse complement strand
GCCCGAACAATGGCATAGGCCAACGAGTGAATGGTTCGTATCGAGGTGTTGACGCCTTCGATTCGCTCCGTCATCTCCCTGGCCGCCTTGGCGTTGTATGCCACCGCAGTGATGAGACCTGGCTCGATCCACCGGTCCCGCACAAGATGGGTGATCCGGGCGGTAAGCGTGCGGGTCTTCCCTGACCCGGCCGGGGCGATGATCCTGGCCGGCCCAGCTGCATGATTGACGGCCGCCGATTGATCGTCGGCCAGGTCGGTATCAGCCGCTCGTGGATGAGCAGGTGACGTGTTGAGCGTTCCCAGTTCAATTGACTCTCGATGAACGAGAAGATCGGCAACGTCAACTGGCCCTCGTGGTCCTCCATCGCACCATGCGGCGCGTCCATCAGGCAACAAAATGTCGGTGACCGAGCCGGGTTTGGCGCCGAGCCGCTCGGCTTTTCGGCTGTGCCACCAGATCGGATCGGGGTTCGTCCCCCGACCGTCGTAATTGTTCGCCCAGATGAGAAACTGGAGGCGTTCCTTGGGGAATTCGAAATCCGGAGGGAGTGTGTACGGCTCGGCGTCGGTGACTTCTGGTTCACGGAGCGTCTCTGCGGGAACCTGCAGTTCGACGATCAGAGCTTCGCGTTGGGTCCAGGCCTGGGCCAGGCGAGCGATGGTCTTGGCTGGGGCTGCTATGACAGCCGCATCGATGATCACTCGATCGCAATCCGACCAGGGTGCTGGAGCGACGGCACCGGAGGTAGTAACGATGCCGCGGCCCAAACTTGCCGGTGGAAGAGGATTCATGAGTGCCAGGCTAGGCCGTACCTGTGACACAAAAGCGGTCAGGCGGTCCAACCCAACAAACGGTCTCCCAGGTAGACCATGAGCATCCACGTGGCCAGGGCAAGAGCCGGAGAGGCTGCGTAGAGCAGGCTCTTGCGGTGCCACCACCAGGTAGCAACTCCCAACCAAACCGCCCCGATCACCCACATGACGACCACTCCCAGGATCGGAGCAACCAGGCCTGAGACGCCATAGAACACGAGGGCGGGTACCCAAAGGGCCGTACCGACAACCCGGTTGATGATGAGCAGCCAATTGGGTTGTGATTCGGTCATGTCAACCCTTCGTCTGGTCCGACGGTGGGGAGTTCGGGCGGCATCAATGGATTCGGTCGATTGTCATGATACTGACGCAATTGCCCGGCATCACACGTCGAACAGAGGTTGATGGATCGCACTCCTACAACCGACAATTGGGTTCCCCGGCCTTTTTCGACAATGGCGAGAGGCACGGCCTGCAGATCGGCGCCTCCACACCGATCACAACGAGCGGACAGATCCCTCGTCCATCTGTGCCCACAAGTCTCACAGGTGAGGTGGATGGATTCGTCGCGCCGTTCACCCGCAAGCGCGTTCGTTTCACCACAGAGGCAGGCGATGTGCACGTTAAAGGCCTGTGAACGTGATGCGCGTCATGGTCGAGACCTCATCGGGGCCCGATCGAAGCCCGGAACCTACGCCACCTCGTGACTACCTCATCGGCATCAAACATGTCGGGTCCGGCCTCGGCGTTCAGGTTGGCAACGGTGGTCCGGACGCTGGTTTCGGTGGTCAATCCCCAGACTCCGGCCAGCTTGCGCTCCAATCCGGCCGACCGACTCCGCTCGGTATCCTCGGCTGCCAGCCGTTTCATGAAATCCCGTGCCCACCAGTCCGGGTCGTACTGGCGGTCGAGGCTTTCGATCGGTCGGCCGGTGCCAGGGAGGTTATCGAAATCACCGCGTTCTTGGGCCAGTCGAATTTGCTCCTCGACGAAATCGAATCCCATCACAGTGTCCTATCGAACCAGTCGATCAGAAGTTTAGCCACCACCGCCGGGTCGGATGGGCCGCGATCCGACTCGAGTCAGAAAGGTCCTTGGAACACGTAAAACAGTGGGCCATGACCATGCCAGCCCTGACGTCACGATCAGGGCGATAGAAGATCCCGACGAGTTCGGTTCCCCGCGAACCGGTGAAGGATATGGCTTCAGTCATGAAGCCCACATAGGGCGATAGGCTATGTGGGTGAGAGCACTCTTAATTTCCACCTACGAGATGGGCCATCAGCCGCTTCACGTGGCCTCGCCGGCCGCAGTTCTCCGGAACGGTGGGCATGACGTCCGAGCCCAGGACCTCGCCATCGATTCGCTGGATTGGGTGGATGTCGAATGGGCCCAGGCGGTGGCGATTTCCGTTCCAATGCACACTGCCATGCGTCTCGCGGTCGAGGTGGCTGGCCGGATTAAGGCTCGTTTCCCGGATCTCCCGGTCTGTCTCTATGGACTGTATGCCGGCATCGGCAAGGATCGAACCTTCGGCCACGTGGCCGACCGCATCATCATCGGTGAATATGAGGCTGCCCTGGCGTCGTGGGTGGACACCCTTGATGGGGGAATCACCACAGACCTGGTCAAATCTACGTTTGTCCTCCCGGCCCGTGATTTGCTACCACCGCTCAGCCGTTACGCCAGGCTCGAGGGATCAGGCGATGATCGGATCGTCGGCTACGTCGAAGCCAGTCACGGGTGTCGCCATCGATGTGGGCATTGTCCGATTCCTGCCATCTACGACGGGCTCTTCCGGGTGGTGGGGGCCGACCTGGTGCTCGATGACATCGCTCAACTCGTCGACATGGGTGCCGAGCACATAACGTTCGGTGACCCCGATTTCTTCAACGGCCCGCACCATGCCATGCGGATCCTCGAAGAGAGCCACCAGCGATTCCCGATCCTGACGTACGACATTACGGTCAAGGTCGAGCACACTCTCAAACACCAGGATCTATGGGGTCGGGTGGCGGCAGCCGGTGTGGTATTTGCCGTGTCAGCTTTCGAATCGACCAATAATGGTGTCCTGGCCATTCTTGACAAGGGGCATACCCGCAACGACATGGCAGTCGCCGTGGAAATCATGCGGGCGGCCGGGATCGACATCCGGCCATCGTGGCTGCCGTTCACCCCGTGGACGATGGTCGAGGACATTGTCGACATGTTCCGATTCGTCGCGTCATACGATTTGCCGACCGACCCGATTCAATTCACTATCAAATTGCTGATTCCCGAAGGATCCGTCCTCCTGAACAGGTCGGAACTGGAAGCTCAACTTGGCACGTATGACGCCGATCGACTCACCTACGACTGGACGGCGATTGACACGCGAACGGAGAAGCTCGCCGGTCGCTTCGCCGAGCATGTCGAACACTCTACGCGGTCAAATACCCCACCGAATGCGATTATCCTCGATCTGTTTGCCATGGCGCTCGAAGCGGCTGGTTTGCCACCCGAATCTCTAGAAATAGGAAGTTTTGAAGGGAGGCCACGGCTTACTGAGCCGTGGTTCTGCTGAGCAGAACCTTCCGCGGACCAGGTCGGTTCGCTCGGTCACTAGTCACTTAGAGTGACTTCAATATGTCCCTTTAGTTCCTGGGTAGGCGTGCCTAGGGTCAGTGTCGAGCTAATGGGGGCTTCCGAAATGAAACGCATCATGGTTATGTTCGTCCTCGCTGGACTCGTCATGGCCCTGGCAGTTCCTGCCGGTGCCTCGTCGGATCGAGCGATGTGGGTTTGGGACGGACCGGTCGAAGGGGTTTCCGACTTTGCGTCCGCACGTGGCGTAACCGATGTGTATCTAAGCGCACCACCTGGTTTCTCACGAGATGCCAGGTATGCGTCGTTTATCGACGACGCCCGGACCCGCGGATTGCGGGTCTGGGCTGTCGCCGGTGACGCCTCCTGGGCTCAGAATCGCAACGCCTGGGTTGGGTGGACGGATGAGGTGGTTGGCTTCGGCTTGTTTGATGGAATCGTCGCCGACGTCGAGCCGTACCTGCTGAGCGATTGGTCGAATACGAGGAAACGATCGCGGCTCATCTCCTCATATCTCGAGAGTCTGACTGCTGCCCGACAGGCCGCCGGCTCCACCGAGATGCTGGTTGCCGTTCCATTCTGGTGGGACCTTGCCGAGTATCGGACGAAAGGTGGAACCCTCGTGGAACGGACCATGGCAGCCGCTGATGGGGTAGTGGTCATGGCCTATCGAGACCATGCAGACGGAGTCGACGGAATTATTGATCTGGCGGGCTTTGAAGTGGCTCTCGGGTCGCAGCTGTCAAAGCGGGTCGTCGTGGGAGTCGAGACCGGTCCGGTATCTTCGGACAAGGTCACCTTCTGGGAGGAAGGAGCGACCGCCATGGCGGCCGAATTGACCAAGGTGGAGGCGGCTTTCGGGGGCGATACCGGTTACGGCGGGGTGGCCATCCACCACTATGGCTCGTACTCGGCAATGGCTCCCTAGCCCGGGGCCGTTAGGTTTTGGTTATCGCGATTGTTCGAATCCGGTCGAGTAAATCGTCGATTTCTGCGACAAATGCCGTACGGCGTTGCTGAAGGTCGGCCTCGCCGAGGCTCTCGGCGCGCTCTGCGGCCAATCCACGATTCTTGGCAAGGTCTAGCGCCGTTTTGAAGAAGACCTGGGATACGGATTCGGCGGTGGTGATCTTGCTCTGGGATTGGTAGCTCTTACCCAGTCCGATCGCCTGTGACAGAAAACTCTTTTCATCGAACGTGGCGGGAAATGTGGTCAGCAGATCTGCCACAACCGCGTACGACTCCAGAAACGGGGCGAGAGCCCATGGGCTCATTGCCGGCCGTATCGCGTCGAGGATCTCATGGGCGTCCCCTGCTACGACCCGAGCTTCCCAGTCGGGGCTTACGGCATCGAGTTCAGACGTGACTTCAGTTCGGTACTCGTCTTTGGGAGTGAAGAAGAATTCAAACTTCAAGAGGTCACGGATGCTCATGACCTCGTCCCAAAACGTGTCGAGTGGATTGGCTGGTCGTTCGGTGACGACCCGCTGGAGTGCCAGTTCGGCGATAGCGATGTTGACGAAGAAATGAATCACAACGTTCCGGTAATAGGCCGCCGACAGGTGTTGGTCGGCTCCGATCTGATAGACCGGCCCCGGGCCGCCTTCGATACGGGTGACGATGTTGTGTTCGACCAGGCGTCCGAGCACCTCAACGACCTGGTCGGTCCCATCCAACTGGATACGTTCGGTCAGTGGGAGACGTCTGCGAAGCACGAACTCGGCGAGCTCTCTGAGAGACTCGGTGATCTCATCGGCAGTGCGAGCCGTGTTGGGCCGACTCAGCAACGCGACGCAGACGCCGGCGGTTGGTGAGATCGGAGTGACCCGGCCGATCCGGACCATGACTTCGAAGGCGATCTTCTGGACGGCGATCGATTTCTCGTCGGCATCGATGGTGCCGACTGGAAGTGTCTTCGCCAACGAGACGGGCTCCCCAAATCTCACATACACGTTGCCATGACGACGCCGAAGCTGGGAAAGCGCATGTACGACCCAGGAGATGCTTTCGCCCTGTTTGGCTTCACCGCGCTGCTCCTTGGCATAATCGGCGACGTCCTGGATCTGGTCGTAAGCGATCGAGACCGGTAACAGGATGATGTCTTCAGCTTTGTGCCGAAGGTACGACTCGGTCACATAGCTGAGCATCCCGAACTTGGGGGGGAGGAGCTTGCCGGATCGACTCCGTCCGCCTTCGAGATACCACTCGATCGGGAACCGTTTTTCGATCAGGAAGTCGATGTACGAGCGGAGAGCGAACTTATAGATCGGCTTGTCTTTGAACGTGCGCCTGATGAAGAAGACTCCGGATCGGCGAATGATTGGGCCGACCGGAAAGAAATTCATGTTTATGCCACCGGCCGTGTGGTTGGGAGGCCGATTGTTCTCCCACAGGATGTACTGCAGCATCAAACGATCCAGCTGGCTCTTGTGGGAGGGGAGGAAGATGAGGGGATGTTGCTCGCCCATCTGGTAGAGCCGGTTCAGGTGGTCGGCGTCATAATTGATCGATCCGTATCCCTGCCGGTATATCCAGCTGATCAGGTTGGCGGCCAGGTCGATAACGAGCGGTGAGTGGGTGGCGGCAATCTCTTTGAGGTTGCCGATGGCTTCCTTGTGGATGGCTGCATATGTCTTTCCGGTCTCTTTGGTCAGCAAAGAAATCCCGTCCCGGAAGGACCCGGTCCTTACGATTTCTTCGGTTAGGAACTTGGGAACTTTGTACCGATTCCCTCGTACGTGACGCTCGGCTCGTTCGAGGGTCAGCCAGGCTCTCCGCGAGACGAACTCGCGTAGGGCGACTACGTCGTCGGAGGCTTTCCATGCCTCCCGGAGTTCGGCGGCTCCGGCTGGTTGGCCGAGCACGATCTGGCAGCGATCGGGAAACCTGCGGAGAAAGAGGTTCTGCTGAAGCACGTTCGGATCCCGGGGATCTCCGAATTTGAGAAGATCCGATAGTCGGACAGATCGGGTTCCGTCACGATCGGGTGCTTGCCACACCACCCGAACTGGCACGATGAGGGGGTCGTCGCCGCGGCCCAATCTGGCTTCAAGGCGTGGATCGGGACGCACACCAGGACGACGGCGGCGCGAGGGAGGGATCCGGATCGTTTCGTAATCATGACCAAGCCGGCTCGCCCAGTTGGAAATCAGATGTTCTTCGAGTTGGCTGGAAGCATCAGCGAGCAGGACGGTCGGTCGGCCGGCGGACCCTGGCCAGTCGGGCTCGGTTGCGAGGGGTCGATCGTATGCCATGAATGCGATCCTACGCACGAAAGCAGCTGGACGTATGGTCGTCGACGACCCCGACCGCCTGAAGATAGGCGTACATGATCGTGGGGCCGACAAACGTGAAACCCCGATGCTTGAGATCCTTCGACAGTCTCAGTGATAGATCGGTTTGGGCTGGGATATCTCCCAGTGATCGTGGACGGTTTACGATCACCGCTCCGTCCGTCCAGTTCCACAGGTAGTTGGCGAACGATCCGGCATCTGCCTGGATCGCGAGGAATTTCTGGGCGTTCTCGATGGCGCCGGCGATTTTGAGCCGGTTCCGAATGATGCCCGCATCTTCGAGGAGGCGGGCTTCGTCTCTGGCCGAGTAGCCCGCCACGATGTTCGGGTCGAAGTCGGCAAAGGCCTGCCGATAGGCCGTGCGGCGCCCCAGGATGGTTCGCCAACTGAGTCCCGCCTGCGCACCCTCAAGAATGAGAAACTCGAACAGTTTTCGATCGTCCCTGACGGGCACGCCCCACTCGGTGTCGTGATAGGCGGCGTACAAATCGTCGCCGTCGGGGACCCAGTCGCAACGGATTGGCATCGTGGCATCCTAGGGGCGGTAGGGTGCCGACATGCGTTTGGTTGTTCAGCGGGTACGTCATGCGTCGGTGGTTGTCGGCGATCGTGAGGTCGGATCGATCGGGGCCGGGTTACTGGTTTTGGCCGGTACCACGTACGGCGATTCGGAAACAGACGTTCGGCTTCTGGCGGAAAAGTTGGTCAACCTCCGGGTGTTTCCCGACGCGGACGGAAAGATGAACCGATCGCTGCTCGATACCGGGGGACAGGTCCTACTGGTAAGCCAGTTCACGTTGTACGGGTCGGTCAGGCGCGGTAATCGGCCGTCCTT
This sequence comes from Acidimicrobiia bacterium, assembly GCA_016650365.1. NCBI lineage: Bacteria > Bacillati > Actinomycetota > Acidimicrobiia > Acidimicrobiia bacterium. The sequence continues at coordinate 11,380 of JAENVV010000145.1, read as the reverse complement.
CACCGGAGCCGGAGATCCCGTCGAGGCGGCTCGCCTTCTCGACCGGCTGGAGACCGAGATAAAAGATCGTGGGGTCCGCGTGGCCGGTGGAGAATTTGGCGCTTCGATGGAGGTGTCTTTGCTCAATGATGGGCCCGTGACGTTGATTCTCGAATCCGTGTTGGGCAAGCTCCGCTAGGACTCCAACCAGGCTTTCCCTTCCGGGCAGAAGCGGAGGAAGTCGCAATTGGAACAGGCGCTGGACGGGATCGGGTCGAATGCCTGAGCGCCGATACCTTCGGCGATGCCCGACAATCGGGTCCTGGCGGCGTCCATCCAAACGTCGTCGATGTGTTCGGTCCGCTCGGTGAGGCTCCCGCCTCCCAGGTAGGCAAACGTGGCGATCATCTGCGCCGGCGGGTTGGGTCCGAGGGATCCCCGGTCGACGGCCACTGCATAGGCCTGGAGCTGAACGTCCATCGCCGGGTTCTCAGATGGTCTACCCGACTTGAAATCGACGATTTCCCATGTCCCTGGTTGTTCTTCATATACGGCATCGATCCGACCGCGGATTCGCATCCCGTCATGGACAAACTCGAACGGGGCTTCGATGAGGCGGGCGGCCAGGGTCGAGAATCTCGACTGTTCGAATACGGTGAACGCGCTCGCAACATCCGACGGACCTGCGTCGGGAGCGTCATAGAAGTCGTCCGTGACCTCCTCGAACGGCACCGCTCCCCGTTGGAACAGTTCGATCTTGCGATGAACGTCAACTCCGCGCCGAGCCGCGGCTGATGGGCGCCGGGGGAGGCGATCGACCTCGGACCAGTAATACCGTTTTGGGCAGCTGGCATAGGTGACCAGAGAGGTGACGGATGTGGTGAGCGGGGCGGGACTGGTCTGACTGACCGGGTCGTCTGGCAAGTCGAAGAGTATCTGCTGAAAGTCGGTCACGGCCTGATCGTAGGTCGATCGCACGCCAAGTTGATCCGCCTGGTGGCTGGCCCAACCGGGGTCAGCGAGGGTGGCACGTAATGCGCTATCCCACCCATCGGGGAATATCGGATCGGGCGACCCGGCGAGCGGTGACCGGCGGAGCGACTCCGGTCGAACCGGGTCCTCAACGGTCCCGAGGTCGATGACATTCGACTGTTCGGCGGCGAGTTCAAAAAGCCGGCTTGGCTTTCCCGGTGTCTTGCGCACCTCGGTAGTCCCGTGCCAGGTTGCCCCGGTCAACGTCAGCCATCGGCGGGCCCTGGTCACTGCTACGTAAGCGATACGCCACTCCTGGTCCAGGTCGCGCTGGCGCAACAGGTCGCGTCGTTCTGCCTCAGTCATGTCCTCGCTGATTGGGGGCAGCGTATGTCGGTCGAGTCGTAGCTCGTACGGGAGCATGTATGGATGACGAAATGGATCGTCCGAGACCCCTGAGGAACTTGGGAAGTTCTTGTCGTATAGGGCGGGGATGAACACCGCGTCCCATTCGAGGCCTTTGGAGCGATGAACCGTCAGCAGAGCGACGGCGTCTTCTCCTGACAGCCGGGCCGTATCGAGTTCTTCGGTCTGCTCTTCAACGATCAGGGTGAGGTAGTCGACGAACGCCCGCAACGAGGGGCGTCCTTCAAGTGGGCTCCATTCTTCGGCCAGATCGAGGAAGCGGTAAAGATTCAGTCGCGCCGACTGGCGGGCGGCGGCCGGCATGGCGGCCACCTCCGGCCAGGCTCCGGTCCTTGACAGGATCTGGCGCACCAGCTCAATCAGGTTGACGCCCTGGGCGGCCTCGAGCAGGCTCCGGTAGGTGCTGTGCAGGTGTACCAGGGCGTCAATCGTGCGGTCGTCGAGTTGATCGACCCGAAGTTGATCGTCCTGACCCTGGTTTCCGTCATCGTCGCCCTGCGTCGACATAAGTTGGTCGAGGGCTTCGATCATCGAGCGGCCCAACTCAGGTTGGTTCTTGACCCATCGCGACATTGGTTTGACGTCGTGCATGCCGAGCCGATAGCGGCTGCCCATCGCAATACGGATGAAGGCCGGTTCGTCCGAAGGGTTGTCGAGCAGGCGTAACCAGGCGAAAACATCGGCCACCTCAGGTATGCCGAGAAGTCCGCCAAGGTTGGCCACCTCCACGGGGATCCCAAACTCCTCAAGAGCTCCTCGGACGGCCTCGATGTCCTTGTTCTTTCTAAAGAGGACGGCGATTTCCTTCCAGGCGATGCCCTGTTCCTCGTGCAGCGCCAGCACCTGTTCGGCGATGAAGTCCGCTTCGTCGACGGCATTGCCCTCCCAACGCACGCTGACCGCTGCCGGGCTCGTCTCGTCAAGGGCGCGTAGTGGGTCGGAGACTTCTCCGAGTTCCTCGCGTATGCGATTGGCCAGGTTCAAAATGGTTTGGCCGGATCGGCGATTGAGTGTCAACGGGTAAGTCGGGGCGGGTGACCCGTCAAGGTTGGGGAAGTGTTCGCCGAATCCCGAAAAGTTCGCCAGCGATGCCCCCCGCCACTCATATATCGTCTGGTCGGCATCTCCCACGGCAGTGATCGGGAATCCGTCTCCGAACAGCTTGCGGAGCAGTTCGCGTTGGGCCGGGTTGGTGTCCTGGTATTCGTCGAGATACACGGCGTCGTAACGATTGCGTATGCGGGCCGCCAGGTCGGGGTAATCGCCGGTGAGCTGGTTGGCTCGTAAGATCAGGTCACCGAAGTCGGCGACTCCTAGGCGTCGTTTCTCCTGTTCATACCGCTCGATAATGCCGAGGATCTCCCGTCGGGTCTCCCACAGCTCGTCAAGCTTGGATGGCATGAGCCCGGCCAGGTGGGAGGGTTCGGCCAGGTTGTCGGCGAGAGCCGCGGCGAGCCGGGCTGGACGGTCGAGGATCCCGCTCCACGTGATGTTCAGGTACCGGTAGGTACCGCCTTGCACGGCATCGTGGAAGAGCTGACGGGCGAACGTTGGCGTGATGAGCTGCGTATCGCGCTCCACCCCTACGAGCGGCCCGAACTCACTGAGGATCTGATGGGCGAAACCGTGATAGGTGTGGATCTCAACAGTGCGCGCCGGGTCGATACGGTCGGCCAAAACCTCGCGGACCCGGTCTGCGAGTTCGGCGGCGGCTTTGTTGGTGAACGTGATGCCCAGGATTCGTTCAGGATCCGCCCCCGAGTCGATGAGGTGAGCGATGCGATGGGCGAGCGTGGTTGTCTTGCCGGTTCCCGCCCCGGCGGCGATCCGCATGGGACCGATCGGGGCACCGATGATGGCTGACTGCTCGTCGCTCGGTAGGAATGCGGTCATCGGACAAATGCCTCTCGTCCTTCAGGCCAGAGGGGGCATACCAGTTTTACGGAGCAGTTATTGCAGTGCATGCCAATCCGCGGGGTCCAATCTTCCGCCCGGATCCCCTCGGCGATTTCGGCCATGGAACCGAGAACCTGATCGAGCCGTGACGGATCGAAAGCCACCCACTTCTTCTTCCGGTCGGCGGCGGGATACCAGAACTCGGCTTCGGTTGGCGTGCCGTGTTTGAGGACCTCGGGGTCCTTTTGGGCTGCCGCCAGGTAGAACGCCAGTTGAATGGATTCAGCCGCGTCGGCCTGGCTGGGAATGCTTGTTGAGGTCTTGTAATCGACGACCCGGAGTTCGCCCTCGGCTTGTCGTTCTATACGATCGGCCCGGCCATTCCAGGTGATGTTGTTGATGTCCATCGAGAGCGTGTGTTCGAGAATCACCGCCGTCGCTCCCGGACGGATCCAGTCGGCGTATAGCTCGGAAAGCAGTTTGGTGGCCTTGTTGTACCAGGCCAGTTGGCGAGCTCCAACGTCCAGGTCGTACGTGTCGAACAGTTCGTCGAGCCATACCAGCGCATCGTCCAGGGTGGAGCGGTCGGCGCCAGTTCCGACGGCGCCGCGCTCGGCCTGTTCGAGCACGTCGTGGATCAGGCTCCCGAAGGTGGCGTACCGTCCGAATTCGCTGGCAATGCCGAGCCGCCGCTCGAATGCGTACCGTCGCGGGCAGGCGTCATATGAGGTTGCCTGACTCGGGGAAAACGTTGCCTGGTCGGGGATCAACCCGTGATCACCGCCCCGGGGCCGGACCCCTGCAAAGTCAAGTGGGTGACGAACGGAGCGGTTCGGTCTCCTGGCCAGGACTTCGGCTGCGGCCAATCGGATGCCCGCTCCTACCGCCGGGTCGGTGAGTCGCCGCCTGAGCAGCGCTTCGGCCTCAAGTGGCGTGACAGGGATCTCGTCGGCTTCGTCGACAACGTTGAGCGGAGCATCGTCGTCGAGGGCCGTGAGGAAGCGGCTTGGTCGTTTATCCGTTTCGTCGATACCGGCCGAGGTGGCGGTCCAGATGGCGTGGCGGGCGGCCCGGGTGGTGGCCGTGTAGGCGAGTCGCCGTTCTTCCGCCAGTCGGAATTGGAGGCTGTCGGCAATGTCGTGGTTGGGGGACAGCAGGTGTGGCTGAAGGAGGGAGCGGTTCCTTCGCAGGTCGGGGAACGTGCCTTCGGTCGCGTCGGCGATGAAAACAACATCGAACTCAAGACCTTTGGACTGATGAAGGGTCGTGAGCGTCAACCGGTCGCCATCGGGCCGGAACGATAGGAGAGGGTTGGCCTCGAAGTCATCCTGCTCGGTGAGCTTCCCGTATGCGTGTAGGCCCACATGAGGGTCCCGCTCGAACTGGCGCTCCACCGCTTGAGCGAGCGCCGACCAGGCCGCCCGATAGGGAGCCGCCGACGGAGAAGCCACCATTGCTTCAAACTGGGGGAGCGTTGACCAGACGTGCCAAAACCCGTCCACGGCCGGAAGCTCAGTTGCCCAGGTGTCATCGCGAATGAGCGTTGCCAGCGGACCGAGCCACTCTGAGTCGTAGGCCTCGAGAATCGTCGCCCAGTCGTTGCCGGTTGATCGGCGCAGCCGAAGCAAGTCGCGCTCGGTGGCCAAGGCCGTTCGAAACATCGGGCCGAGGAGTAGGCGGCGAATGGCCCTATCACAGTCATCGGCTGCCCCGGTCCCAACTTTCGCGTCATGGTGATGGGCGGCGTTGGCGATATCGAACACGGCCCTGACGCCCGGATGATCGGCCAGGCGCGTATCCGGTGAATCGTGGGGGATGGCGCGCCGTTCAAGCGCCCGGGATAACTCGGCGAGAAAGCGCCGTTTGGATCGAACCAGGACGGCCATCTTGTGATAGGGAACCGATTCTGTGATGTGCATCTGCTGAACCCTTTTGGCGATCCATTCGGCCTCCTGGGACTGTTGGGTGAACAGCAAACGCTCAAGCCTTCCGGCGTGCGGTGCCGGGATTACCGAGCGGATGGCTTCGGCGTGAGGGACGAGACGATTGGCAGCGTCAAGGATGACCGCCGGTACGCGAAAGGACGTTGTCAAGACGTACTGTTTCACGGGTTGGTCTGGCCTTGCGAACCGGTCGCCGAACCGATCAACGTTGTCGAGTTCGGCACCCCGGAACGAATATACGGATTGGAGCGGGTCGGCCACCACCGTCAGATTGCGGCGCCGCTCGGTAACCCCGCCAAGCAAGGCAGCCTGGGCGGCCGTGGTGTCCTGGTACTCGTCGACGAGGACATAGTGATACTGGTCGGCGAGGGCTTCGGCGATGCTGGTTCGTCCGGCCAACTCGACGGCTCGAGCTTGCAGTGTTCCGTAGTCGATTCGATCCGAGGCGGTGATCGCTTCGAGGTATTTGGCACGGAATGCGACCAGGCCCCGCCAGTCTGCCCGCGGTGCGGCTAGTGACGACAGCGCAGCATCGTCGAGCAGGTATTCCTGGGATCGCATGATGAAGTCGGCGACCTCTTCGGCGAAACTCCGGCTATCCAGTAGTGGCCGAAACGGCAGCGGCCAATCGGCCCGGTTTTCGGTTGCGAGGAGTCCGGCGACGACGCTCACATGCTCAGGGCCGGTCAACAGCGTCGGCATGGTGTTCCATCCGAAGGCAGCCGGGGCGTGCGCCTCGAGCAGTCGATACGCAAAACTGTGAAAGGTTGAGACACTCAGTCCGGAAATCTGCGTGGGGGCGGCCGTGGTGATGGCGTCGCGCAGTCGAGATGCCCCACGTCGAGAAAATGTCAGAACGAGAATCTGGGAGGGAGACACGCCGGATTCGAGAATGGCGGCGGCCCGACGGGACAGGAAGGTTGTTTTTCCCGTGCCGGGCCCGGCGACAATCAGTTGGGGGCCGTCCAACAAGGCAAGGGTACGGTCCCAGTCGTCGGGGTCGATACGTTCGGCAGTCACGGCCTGACAGACCCTAGACGGGCGTTATGCCGCGGTTGGCAGCGAGACCGGGGTCTCTTGAATAACCGTGAAACCGATGCCGGCTTCAATCAGTGCTCGTTCGGCTTGGGTCAGGAGGTGTTCGGTCATGTTGTTCATACGTATACCGTACGACGGAGGTGTGACAGAATCTGCGTCATGATCATCCGACCCCTGATTTCGACGGACGTCGTCGATGCGGTGACATTGAACAATGCCGAGGTTCCCCACGTAGGACCTACCGACCAAGAACATCTGACCCGCTTTTTGGACTATCCCGGAGTCGTGTGGGTTGTCGAGATGGACGGCGCGTTGACGGGACTCATGGTGGCCTGTGAACCTGGCTCGACCTATGAATCGACCAATTACCGCTGGTTCGATGAACGGTCTGACGATTTCATCTATGTGGACCGGATCGTGGTTGCGCCATCGGCGCAGAGACTGGGGATCGGTCGGGTTCTCTATAAGCGCCTCGCAGCGGCATATGTCGGGGTCGCCCGTCAGATGACCTGCGAAGTCAACCTTGATCCCCTCAATGAAGCTTCCATGGCGTTTCACGTGCGGATGGGGTTCCGGCAGGTTGCCACCAAGCCGGATGGTTTAAAGACGGTTGCGCTGCTCGCTCGCGATCTGGTTTAGCGCCGACCTGACATCAGGAGACGCAGCACGTACCAGAACATGAGCGCCACGGAGGCGAACAAGTCGATCGCCGCCCCTACGTAGGCGTCTTCCGGATAACGGTGCAGGATGTTCGATGTGTCGTACAGGATGGTCGCTCCGGCGAACACGACCATGCCGATGGAGAATGCCGTTCCCAACTGGAACCCGAATAGGACCGACGCAATGATGAGGCCCAGAGCGCCAAAGCCGATCCACATGAGGGCGGTCCGCATGAACGAAAAGTCCTTGCGGGTGACGAACACGATCCCGGTAAGGACTGCGAATCCGATGACGGTGATCGCCGCCGCCGAAGAAATAACTCCGGGGAAGTAGGAGTCGGCGACGAACAGCAGAGGAGCGAAAAAGACCGCTTCGAACACGACATAGGCGCCCAACGCGGCATACTGGGTCGGGGTCGACGAACCCGACCGGGCGAAACGTCTGCTGAGGCTGGCAAGAAGAATGAAGCCGCCCATGAACAGCAGCCAGTTCGTGTTGAAGGCGAAGTCGGCGACCCGTTGGGCAATCCCCGTTGTGAACAGGACGTATTCGACACCGGCAAAGGCCAGAATCGACAAGAACAGCAACCGGTAGGTCTTCGCAATGAAGGCGGCGCGTCGCTGGACCGTGGTCTGGGCAACGGGAATCGGGCTGGTTTGTTCGAACATGAATGACCTCCGACCGTAATACTAGGGCCAGGGATTTCGTATCGGTTAACCGGTGGTTGGCGGCCCGGCTTGCGTTTCCCTCTCCCGGGCCGCCAACCGCGTCGCCTCTTACGGGCAGGTCACGTCCAGGCTCCAATCCGTGAATATTCCAGACGGATTGGTGCTCCAGATCCAGGCGTGCTGGATATACCAACCGACTGCCGGGACCAAGATGTGCATCTCCATCCCCAACACAGACGGTGCTTCTGAGACGCCAGGCGGGTTGGCGCCTTCGCCTGGCACGATGTATTCAACGGCCATCAACTTGAGTTTCCCGTTGGGACCCATTTCGTAAAGCAGTCCCTCGGGGGTCAACGGGTCGACAACCAGATCGTCGATAAGGTCTTTGTTGAAATAGTGATAGCCCATGGCGCCGGAGGTTGAATGGGAGATACAGCCCGAGATGATCCGGGTCCCGGACCCGTTCACATAACCCAGTTCGTAGCCGGCCGCGATGGCGGCATCCACCCGGTGGTATTGGGCGGTGGCTCGCCGGATTTCGGCGAGTTCGTCCTGGCGGGCACTGGCGGCGGTCGGGATGAGTAGGGCTGCCAGCAGGATGCCGACAGTAACCAGTCTTTGAATCGTGACGGACTTTCCTTGTGTGTGGTTCATGTTCCACTCCTTTTGTCGCGCTGATTCGCGTAACTGATTTGCTTCGTAACCTCCTTCCCGCTGGTGGGCATGGCCACAATGTGCCATTCCCCGCTTGAGGTTTTCTTGGAGGATTGCCCGGGCCTTTCATCCGGTCAGTTACTTGGTGTGCCGGTGTGGCAGGGGTCAGGGTGTGATCGTGACCGAGTCGATGATGGTCCGGAGTTGCGCGAGGTCTTCCTCCGGGGAATCTGGGAACCAGGTGGCCTCGATCGACAGCAGGGTCCCTTCGACGTCCAGCACCCAGAATTCCACGACCTGGCCAGGTCCCTGGTAGTACCGACCGAAGGTTGGCCCCCGCCAGCTGTCGAAATGCCCGTCGTCGCAGCCCGTGATTCTGTCGCCTTCGAAGCCGTCCTTCGGGACGGCGAGCATGACGTGGTATCCGTCGTACCCGAAAGCATTGACGCTGCTGAGTGGTTCGAGTGTCTCGAAGTCCTTGATTTCCGCTAGTCGCGTGGCCACCGCCTCTGCCGTGTCGCCGACCAGCTCGTATTCGGTCCCGTCACACGCCGCCGTCGCAACCAGGTCGATCCTGAAGAAGTGGACCGCCACATAGTTTTCGGAGAAGGTCTCGCCGGCTTGTTTGTTTACGCCGATGAGCGGTCCCCACCCGGGATCGGCGACCGCGAAGTGAACCCTGGAGGCTCGTGGCGGGATCGGCGTCGTGGTCGATCCAGTATTCGCCAGGATCGAGGATGTCATCCCTGCTGGTGCTTGGGGCGATCTCGACCGCGCCGTTTGGCGTGGAAGAGACGGTGTCAGGCGACAAAGTGGTTGCGGTCGTTGCGGCTGTGGACGTCGTGCGACCACCCGAACTTGCCGCCTCGGTCGTGCCGGTGGATTGCTTGCGGTCGCCGCTGTACAAGCGCTGAGGTTCAACCCCAGGATCACCAGGTACGTAAGGTACGTGAACTTGTGCCGCATCATTCTGTTCCCCTTTCGAGAACGATCAGCCCGGAAGGTCGGGGCTCAGCGATAACGTGACATGGAATGCTTGCGGAATTCTTGAAGGCTCCTTGCCGGGTACCATTTACGGCGAACCGGTGTATTCGGTGAGTAATTCCTCGAACAGCCGGAGAGAGTCGGCGGAGTAGCGAGGAGTGGCTTCGCCTCCGAACTCCAGCCACATCGTGTCGAACGAGTCCGGGTGGTTTTGACGCACCCAGTTGTAGAACGGTGCGAAAAAGTCCTGGTCATAGGTCTTGACGTCGAACGGGTCGTCGGTCGCCGAGACTCGTCCGGCTTCGACCTTTACCGTTATGGTGCCCGGCTTATCGATGCCTTCATGGCGGGTCAGTCGATTCGTAAGCAAGTACGAGCAGGTGACGCTATCCGATTCCGCTGGCTGACAGTCGGGATCGGCCAGCTGCCAGTCGAATACCTTGAGCCAGTCGAAGTAGAACGGCAAGTCGGCCCGACGAAGGACCCGACCCGACGCTCTGAAATCGCCTGGGCCGACGATTACGACCAGGGCTTGAGAATCGAACCTATTGCGAAGCGTCAGGTACCGCTGCGCCACTTGACCGGGGTCTGTGTATTCGGTCAGGCGTTCGTCGAATAAACGGAGGGCTTCGTCGTTGTAGTGGGGTGCGACCTTGGCGGAGAAGTCCCACATCACATTGACCGATTCCGGGTAGTTTTCGCTGACCCAGGTGACAAACGGTTCGAAGTAGTTGGGGCCGTAGGTAGATGTATCGAAGTCGTCTTGAACCCAGTCGATTCGGCCAGCGCTTGTCACAAACCTGATCGTTCCAGCTACCTCGATGGCCCCCTTGGGGATCAGGCGGTCCGACAGAGTGTAGGTGCACACGACGGTACCCGGCGTCCCGGTTTCTTCACATCGAGGTGACTCGATCTTCCAGTCGTAGATCCCAAGCCAATCAACGTACGCGGCGACTTCGGTGGGTTCGATGCGGTTCCCCAACATGACGAGCCTGCCGGATCCGAGTAATCGGGTTACCTCTCCTGCGTCAAATGCGTTTCGGGAGGCCAGAAACCGCATCGCCATGTCTACCGGGTCTGGCGGAAGGCTCGTCGTAAAGGGCGTAATGACTGGAGGTTCGTTGATCGTCGAATTACGCGGGGGTAGCTCACTGACCCACAGCCCGGTGACGACCAAACCGGCGAGAACCCCGGCCAGCACCAGCCCGACTCTGGTCTTCCCCCACGCCGAGGCGGCCCTCCTCTGCGGTGATGTCGGTATATCTTGCATGGTGTGGGCGCTTTCCTCGATGGCCGGCAGATCATGCTCGGCGGGGGTTTGACCGGCATGGCGCGGCGGTCGGGGGTTGGCGTCGGCGAACAGGCGGAGAATCTCCTGATCGGTTTTCATGAGACTGGTCCTTCCTCATGCCCGATGACCGGAATCATCTCTGAGCTCGCTCGTCGGTACTCTTTGATCAGGTTGAGCTTCGCTCGGTGGAGGCGCTGTTTGACAGCACCCCGGTTGATTCCGAGCACCTCGGAGATCTCATCGTGAGCAATCTCCTCCCACATGGCCAGGCGCAGTATCTCCTGATCGATTGGCCGCAGACGGCCCGCGGCGTTGCGCACCAGTTGGTAGTCCTCTCGGAGGACGATCGTGTCAGCGACGTCAGGGCCTATCTCGTCCGTGATCATGTTTCTAACCTTCGCGCGAAGTCGGCTTTGCCGACCGGCTTGTCGCCAATGGTGGAACACCACCCGATAGGCGACGGCGTATAACCAGGGAAGCGCTCCCGCGTCTGGTGGAACCTCGTGGATCTTGCGCCAGGCGATGGCGAAGACCTCCGCCGTTGCATCATCGATGCGGTCCACGTCTACCCGGCGCGCGCAGTAGTCGCGGATCGGTGCCAGGTACTCGGCGAAGAGCTGCTCGAACTTCTTGTCCACTCCCTTGGTCACCGTGTCTTGTTCCGCCCTCATGCCTTCTCTACTCCCGGATGAGCGATCTGGTTATGGGATTTCGATCCACCAGCCGGCATTCATCGTGAACACCTCGTCTCGAAGTCGCCCGGTTGATGCATTACTACGAGAAGAATCTGACATTTCATTCTTGAGGATTTCTTGGAAGTTGGTGAGATCGTCCCTTGTTTTCGGCGGCCCAGAGGCGACTGCAGTATC
>JAENVV010000144.1 GCA_016650365.1 Acidimicrobiia bacterium | reverse complement strand
CTGGCACCCAGTTCGACCCCCACGTGGTCGATGCCGCATTGCGGATTCTCGCCCCCGCCATGGCCAGCTCGGATTCTGTCGCGGTTGCCTAACCGGGTCCGGTTATCCGATGGCCGATTATCGGCCGTGGTGCCTATACTTGCCAATATCCCTATATGGGGGTGAAACGGTTTCGACGTTGCATGTTGAAGCGCTTGAAGCGAGCCGAGGTCTCCGGAGTCCTCGTTAAAGAACCGGAACACCAATAGGTGCCGAAGATAACTTCGCCCTGGCAGCCTAAATAGGCTGCTCGTCTGACCGGAGGGTACCTACCTCGCCGGACCCAGACGTCGCAATGTAGGACGCTCCCCGAGGGATTCCGGGACTGAGGGGCTAAGACAATTCCGGATAGGTCAGAGGGAAACTTGCCATCAGAGCCCCACTGGTCCGAATGCTTGCTGTTGGCTGCGCTCGGAGAAGCGGCGCAGATGGTGCAACGGACGGGGGTTCGACTCCCCCCACCTCCACTGATCAACCAGACCGGTCTGCGGTCCTGGTCGGTGATTCTCGGAAGCGACGCTGGTTAGCGGCCACGGCGATTTACTATGTTGGTTCGTACACCCAGGGAGTAGGCGATGCCCGGACGCAGGATATGGTCAACGTCGCTCGCCATCGTGGTAGTCGCGTCGTTGCTCAGCAGTCCGGCCGTTGCTCAGGGTGAACCCGAGCGATCCGTTCCCATCGATGTCAACCGTGACTCTTTCGACGAATTCGGTGCATCGCTGGCCCAGGCTGCCAGGTCCAGTGCCGGGAAAGTCACCGTCAGGGTCGATTACACCGGTCGGGAAACCGACGCTCGCCAGTCGGTGAGCAAGGCCGGTGGACGGGTCCTGGCGAGTGGTGGCTCGTCATTCAAGGTGGAATTGCCGGTCGCGGCCCTGCGGGGCCTGGAGCGGGCGCCCGGGATTGCGTCAGTCCGCGAGATGATCCCTCCCGCTCCGCTAGCTGTGAAGTCGCAGGGCGTCGGTACCACTGGCGCCAACACCTGGCACGCCCTTGGCATGACCGGGATCGGCGTCAAAGTAGCCGTCGTAGACTTTGGGTTCGCAGGGCGTGCCGAAGCAGTCACGTCCGGTGACCTTCCCGGGAGCGCCATCACCAAGAATTACTGTTCCAACCCGCTCGAAAGCGGGGGAGCCCACGGCACCGGCGTGGCAGAGATCGTCTATGACATTGCTCCCGCCGCTCAGCTCTATCTGGTGTGTGTCGATGATGAGTTCGATCTTGAAGCGTTTGTGGATTACGCGATCGCTCAAGGGATCGACATCATCAACCATTCAGGCGCCTGGTTCTTATCTGATCGGGGGGACGGGACTGCCGGGGCCCCTAGCGCCTCAAACGCGGCGAGGCGCGCCGACGAGGCCGACATTCTTTGGGTGGCTGCGGCCGGAAATTATACGCAGGACCATTGGAAGGGCGCCTGGAACCCGATCACCATTGGTGGGGTCACCCTCCAACGTTTCGGGTCGCCTGCGGATTTCGACCTGTCAACGGTGGTACCGAGCGGCGGGAGATTGAGCGTCTTTCTGAAGTGGGACAATTGGCCGACCACCCGCGAAGACCTGGATTTATACCTTTGGGACCTAACCGGATCCACGCCGTTGGCTTGGTCCTTTGGCGATCAGGCCGACGGTCAGCATCCGCAGCCACCGGTCGAGAACATGGACTGGGTCAACGCCACGGGAGTCCCCAAGACGGTCTATATCGAGGTTCGGGCACATTCGGTCAACAACCCGGGCGAACTTGACATGTTGGTGTTCGGGCAATCCGGTCTGGAGTACCCGGTAGCGACCGGATCCATCGCCGACCCGGCGTTTTCGCCGCATACGGTGGCAGTGGGCGCCTCGTGTTTCGCCGACAACCAGATCGAATACTTCTCTTCGCTTGGCCCGACGATCGACGGTCGAATCAAACCGGACTTTGTGTCAGCTGACGGAGTGATCACCCGCGCTTTTGGTGGAACGGCTGGAGCTTGTGATGGGTTCATCGGAACTTCGGCCTCGGCGCCTCATGTCTCCGGTCTTGCTGCTCTTATCATGCACGCCGCCCCGAACTGGACGCCCGATCGGGTCGTGCAGGCACTCCAGGACTATTCGTTGGACCTCGGCCCCAAGGGCAAGGACAACACGTTCGGATTTGGCAACGTGGTGTTGGGGGCGGTGCCGGCCGAAGATTGTCGGGCGGTTCCCACGCCGGTAACCGGGATCGTGGGCCCTGGCACTGTCGTCGACACCTACAACGGTTCGGCGATCCCGGCGGGTAGCTACCTCGTGAAGAACAATGATGGTTCACTCTCGTTGTGCATTGATCCTGGAACCCCTGCCTCGGCCGCATCGGCCACGTTTGTTCCGCTTTCATTCGTCACAACCAACCTGGCCGCTCCGCTCCGCCAGCAGACAGATGTCCCGGTACCTTGCATGGTCGGTCAGGGTGAGTCGGCGTTCATCCGGTGCCGTACTCCACGATTCGGCGTCACCTAGGGGCTCCCAATTCGGATCGGCGCCCCGCGGGTTCGGGCGCCGGCGCGTGTCTGAGCCCGCCGACTTGCGCACTAGCCTGGCGGAATGTCGAAGTCGATCCTTGTTCATGTAACCGGCACCGATCGGCCCGGAATCACCTTCGGGTTGTTGGAGATCCTGGCGTCGGCCGGTGCGGAAGTTCTGGATATGGAACAGACCGTGGTCCACGATCGGCTCAACCTGAGCCTGCTCGTCGACATCCCCGAGAGTGCCTCAACGGTCAAAGACCTGCTCTACTACGGCTGGCAGAAGTCGATGTCGATCGAGTTCGAGGTCGTCGAAGCGGAGGTCAGCCCGCCCCCGAGTCCCGTGCGTCATGCGGTAACCGTTCTCGGCCGCGAGTTGTCCGCGGCGGCCCTAGCCGGGGTGGCCGATGCCATTGCCGGCGGTGGGGGCAATATCGACCGGATCGCCCAACTATCGCGAACGCCGGTCTTCAGCTATGAACTCATAGTCTCGGGCGGCGACGCCGGAGACATGCGGTCCCGTCTATTGCAGTCCTCGGTCCGCCATGGGGTTGATGTGGCCATCCAGCGGGAAGGGCTTGGTCGTCGTGCCAAGCGCCTTGTTTTCCTCGATGTGGACTCCACCCTTATCCAGGATGAGATCATCGATCTGCTGGCCGACGAGGCCGGCGTTCAGAATGAGGTGGTCGCCATCACGGCCAGTGCCATGGCGGGTGAGCTCGATTTCACCGAATCTCTCCGGCTTCGGGTAGCGCTGCTCGCCGGCTTGGATCAGGCCGCCCTCGACCGGGCGCAGGCAAGGGTGCGGCTGACGCCTGGGGCGCGAACGTTCGTCAGGACGCTCCGTCGTCTCGGGTACACCACGGCTGCGGTTTCTGGCGGTTTTCAGTTCTTCGTTGACAAGGTGGGCGCCGAACTCGGAATCGACCACGTATTCGCCAACGAATTGGAGATCGTGGATGGCGTGCTTACCGGCCAGTTGATCGGGCCAATCGTCGATCGAAAGCGCAAGGCGGAGCTACTCGTCGAACTCGCCAACCGCGAAGGCGTCCCGCTTGAACAGACTGTGGCGGTGGGCGATGGGGCCAACGATCTCGACATGCTTGCCACGGCGGGCTTGGGGGTGGCGTTCAACGCAAAACCGATCGTTCAGGAGGCAGCCGATACGTCGGTAAGTGTCCCGTACCTCGATGCCATCTTGTTCGTCCTGGGAATCCGTCGTGAGGACGTCGAAGAGGACTGAGTCGCCTGAACGCCGAGGACCACCGATTTCGAACCGTCAGCACACGCCTTGGACGAAAGGGGCGTTGGCTAGTGAGCGAGTGGCTTGTACTTGATGCGATGCGGCTGATCGGCGGCCGCTCCGAGTTCTTCGTGGCGGCGATCTTCATATTCGGTGAAGCCACCCTCGAACCAGCGAACCACGGAATCACCTTCAAAGGCGAGTACGTGAGTGGCGATCCGGTCGAGGAACCAACGGTCATGGGTGATGACTACGGCACAGCCGGGGAACGACTCAAGCGCATCCTCAAGAGCCCGCAACGTGTCGACGTCGAGGTCGTTGGTTGGCTCATCGAGCAAGAGGACGTTGCCACCAGTTTTGAGCATCCGTGCCAGGTGAACCCGGTTACGTTCGCCACCGGACAACTCGCTGACTTTCTGCTGCTGATCGGACCCTTTGAAGTTGAACGACGCAACATAGGCACGTCCGTTCATTTCCCGGCCGCCGATGGTAATGATGTCCTTGCCATCGGTTATTTGCTGGTACACCGTGAGGTTCGGGTCAAGCGTGTCTCGTGACTGATCAACGTAGGCGAGATCGACCGTCTCGCCGACCGTGAGCTCACCGCCGTCGGGTTGTTCCTGACCCGTAATCATGCGAAATAGGGTTGTCTTCCCGGCTCCGTTGGCGCCGATAACGCCAACGATGCCAGCCGGAGGGAGCATGAATGTCAGATCTTCGATCAGCAATTTGTCTCCGTATCCTTTGCGGAGTCCGCTCGCTTCGATAACCGTGTTGCCGAGGCGTTTGGTCATCGGGATGGTGAGTTCGAGCCCCTTTTTGGCAGCCTGATCTGCCTTCGACTCGGCGAGTAGGTCCTCATAGGCGCTCAGGCGAGCCTTGGATTTGGCCTGCCTGGCTCGCGGGGACAGGCGAACCCAGGCCAGTTCCCTGGCCAGGGTGGCCTGGCGCGACGAGACCTGCTTCTCCTCCTGGGCGAGCCTGGCCTGCTTCTGTTCAAGCCATCCGGAATAGTTACCCTCGTACGGATACGTGTTGCCGTTGTCGAGTTCCAGGATCCAACCGGCCACGTTGTCCAGGAAATAACGATCGTGGGTTACCGCCATGACCGTTCCCGTGTAATCCGCCAGGAACCGTTCCAGCCAGGCAACCGACTCGGCGTCGAGGTGGTTGGTTGGTTCATCGAGTAGCAACAGGTCGGGGTGGGACAGGAGGAGCTGACAGAGCGCAACCCGTCGTCGTTCGCCACCCGACAAGGTGGTGACGTCGGCGTCGGCGGGTGGCACTCGCAGGGCATCCATGGCGATGGCGACCTGTCGATCAAGATCCCAGGCGTTTGCGGCTTCGATTTTGCCTTCGAGATCGGCCTGTTGCTTGCCGAGGAGCTCGTAGTCGGCGTCGGGGTCGGCCCATCCAGCCAACACCTCGTTGTAGCGGTCGATGAGCGACTGGGTTTCGGCCACCCCGTCCATGATGTTGTCGAGGACGTTCTTGTCAGGGTCGAGTTGGGGCTCTTGGGGGAGGTAGCCGACCGTGAACCCATCTGTGAGTTTGGCCTCCCCGGTGTATCCGTCGTCCTGGCCGGCCATGATCCGGAGCAGCGACGACTTCCCGGACCCATTGTGGCCGATGACCCCGATCTTGGCGCCCGGGTAGAACGCCAGGGTGACATCTTTGAGGACGGTGCGGTCGGGGAGATGGTGGCGGGAGACCCGCATCATCGTGTAAATGAACTCTTTTGCCATGGGCGAACAGCGTAGCGTCAGTGCTGGGCGAGGAATTCCTCGACGAGACGCAGGTCGGTGAGGACGGGCATCGGCGGCAGCGTGTTGAGAATTGTCCGACCGTACCGTCGGTTGGCGACTCGAGAATCGAGCAGTGCGACCACGCCCCGATCGGTTGTGCTGCGAATGAGTCGGCCGGCCCCCTGAGCGGTCAGCATGGCGGCCCGGGGAAGGTCGACCGTCATGAAGGGATTCTGTCTGCTCAGTTCTGCGGCTTCCCGGCGGGCTTCCCACAGCGGGTCGTTTGGCCGGGGGAAGGGAAGTCGATCAAGGACCACGAGCTCAAGCGATCTGCCGACGACATCGACTCCCTCCCAGAATCCCATAGTCGCCACGAGTACCGATGTCTCGTCCGCTTCGAACTTTTCGAGGAGTTGTCGTTTGGGGAGGTCTCCCTGGGTGAAAATGGCGAATTCATCAAGTCCGAGCAGCGCCTCGGAAAAGCGTTCCAGGTTCCGATAGGAGGTGGTGAGGATCAACGATCGGCCTCCCGCCGCCGTGACAAGCCGGACGATTTCGTCGGAGGCCGCCTCGCCGAATCCCTCGGCGTTCGGTTCCGGTAGGTGACTCGCCACGTAGATGCGGCCCTGTTTCTCGAAATCGAATGGTGACGGAGCCCGTAGTCCGGTCGTCTCGTCTGGCTCGAACCCGAGTGCGCTGGCCAGTGGAAGCAGTGACCCTCCGGTGGTGAGGGTGGCGCTGGTGACGATTACCGTGGTGTCGTGTAACAGGAGGTCAGCCAGTTGTTTGCCGACGTGGATCGGCGCCACGTTGTAGGACCTCCGGTCCACCCAGCCGACATACCCATCGGGCAGTTGGTGGCCAAGGCCAAGGTCGGCTTCCATGTGACCGGCCAATCGGACCAGCCGCGCTTTGGCACCTTCCTGGGATTGGGTTGGGGCCGGAGTCTTCTCGGCCAGTTTGCGAACCTTGGCGACCACCCTGGCGGCGGCTTCGAAAGGAATTTTCAAGTCCGAAGGCACGGCAACCCTGGTTCCATCAAAATGACCGAGGGCGTCTTCGACTCCCTCCCCGGCCCGGGATAGGTCTTCCAGGAGGCTCTCGGTGGCCTTGGTTCCTGCGACACCACGCAAATATCGTGAGGCGCGTTCCAATTGTCGGAATCGCCACGGAGCAATTTCGAAACCGAATGCCGACGCGAACGTATCTTCGAGTCGATGGCCTTCGTCGAAGATCACGACCTGATGGTCCGGTAGGACCCCTCGATCGGACATGAGGTGGGTCCCGTACAGATGATGGTTGACGATGACGAGGTCGGCGTCCTCGGCCCGGTCGAGGGCTTGCATGGCGAAACAGGTTGTGCCCATTGGACAGTTGTCGCGTCCGGGGCATTCGGTACCAGAAACCGACACGGTCGCCCAGGTGTCGTCATCCACGGAGAACGGCAGATCGTCACGGTCGCCAGTCGGATGGTCGATCGCCCACTCGGCGATCTGGGAGTATCGATCTTCGACCATCGGCTCGCTGAACAGATCTTGGGCCACGATGTCGGTGTGTTCGATGAGACGGGCTTTGCAGACGTACGAGGCTCTTCCTTTTACGGTCTGCCAGGTGACCGGGAAGCCGGCCGCCAATGCCTCCGCAATGAAGGGAACGTCGCGACGGTCGAGCTGATCCTGGAGACTCTTCGTGGCTGTCGAGATCACGACCTTTTGGCCAGAGACGACCGCCGGAACGATGTATGCGAATGACTTGCCAGTGCCGGTGCCGGCTTCGACCAGCAAGTGCCGCCGATTGGTTATGGCGGCCGCAACGGCCCCCGCCATTTGGGCCTGGCCGTCACGGTGGAAGCCGCCTGGTTTGGCGGCGACGACTGTCTCTAGGGCATCGAGGGTTTCGTCAAGGGACATCGATTCACCATGGTACGGCGGGGGGGTGTAGGAATGACGCTATCGTTTCTTCCTGATGACTCAAACTTCTTTCGCGGATCTCGGCGTGTCCGACACGCTCGTTGCCGAATTGGCCAGCCGGGGTATTATCACTCCTTTTCCTGTTCAGACCATGACCATCCCGGACGCGCTCTCGGGTGTTGATGTGTGTGGCAAAGCCAAGACCGGTTCGGGCAAGACACTCGCCTTCGGGCTACCAATGGTTATGAAACTCACGTCGGCCATCAAGCGACGTCCGCGCGGCGTGGTACTCGTACCGACCCGTGAATTGTGTTTGCAGGTGGCCGAAGAGCTGCGGTTCCTCGGCCATTCCTACGGTCTCCATGTGGTGGCCGTGTACGGCGGAGCCTCCATGAGCGACCAGCGGACCGAACTCGCCACAGCCGACATTGTGGTTGCGACTCCTGGTCGGTTGATCGATTTCCTGGAGCGGGGCGATGTATCGGTGGCCGACGTTCAAATGGTGTGTCTTGATGAGGCCGATCAGATGGCCGACATGGGCTTCTTGCCTCAAGTAGACGTCATCATCCGCCAGATGGAAGGCGATCACCAAACGTTGCTTTTTTCGGCGACTTTGGACGGCGCCGTGGACCGGCTGGTCAAACGACACCTCAAGGAACCTGTCTATCACGAGGTTGAATCTGACACGGTGACCGTGGACACCATGGAGCACCGGTTCATTGAGGTGCACTATCTCGACAAACCCAAAGCGGTTGCCGCCATTGCTGAAAACGCCACCCGGATTCTTGTCTTCGTCCATACCAAGCGTGGTTGTGACAAAGCTGCTGAACAAATAGGCGCAGAGGGCGTATCGGCCAAAGCCCTCCACGGCGATCTACCTCAATCGAAGCGAGAGCGGGTTCTGGCGTCGTTTGCCGAGGGCAAGACGAAGGTGCTCGTGGCTACGAACGTTGCCGCCCGGGGTTTGCACATCGAAGGCGTGGATATTGTGATCCACTACGACCTGCCCAAGGATTACAAGACCTATCTCCACCGCTCAGGGCGAACGGCTCGCGCCGGAGGCTCGGGATTGGTTGTCACGTTTGTCGAATGGAATCAGATGACAGAGGTCCGGACACTTCAGAAGGAAGCCGAGGTCGTGTCGACGGTCGTCAAGATGTTCTCAAACGATCCACGGCTAAAAGATCTTGAGGCGTTTCAACCGCCGCCCTACGAGCAGGTCGTCGTCAACCCCCTGCGCAAACGTCGCCGCCGCTAGAGGTGCCCAGGGCTGAGTCGGAAGCCGCTCCGGGTCAGGTTGCTAGGAACTCTCCGCAAACGAGACCGTGAGGCAACCCCGGCTCGAACCACTCCGGTTGTCCCGGATCCCATCGATACGCTGGAACAGCGCGAACCGGAAGCCAAGTTTCTGTTTCAAGAGGTCTTCGACCCGCCGCACGGCTGTGGGGGAGGCGTCAACCGAAGCGTGTGCCTCGAACCAATCACCGGTGACCCGTCCGAATCGCGTGCACGGGGCGACCCTCACCCCGGTGTTGTTGCCGATCCGCTTGACCTTGCCGGAATCG
Source organism: Acidimicrobiia bacterium (assembly GCA_016650365.1). Lineage (NCBI taxonomy): Bacteria > Bacillati > Actinomycetota > Acidimicrobiia > Acidimicrobiia bacterium. Next base: position 1,518 of record JAENVV010000144.1, on the reverse strand, counting down.
CCGGCCGTCCACATGAATAACTCATCGCCCTCCTGGGCGAACCAAATCGGCGTCTTGACTCCCGTTCCATCGCGACGAAATGTCTCAAGACTCAGGAACTGTTCGTCGTTCAAGTGAGGTGCGTCTCTCACAGGTGGACAGCGATCATATGGAGGAACGTCCTGACCTTCAACGTGCGTCGATCCCGTTGGTCGGGGAATCGTTTTGGGCAAGCCAGGCGGTTGCCCTGGCCAGTTCATCGGGACCAAGCGGTCGCACCGCTAGATCCAACCCGAGAAAGATCGTTTTTGACCATGGATAGAAGACGATCGGTATGAGCGTGTTGACCACCATCGTCACGATCAACGCGGTTGACCAGGGTACGTCGGGCCAGGTGACAACCATGATGGCCACGAACACGATCAGGAATGTACCAATCGTCACGGCCGTATTCACGATCATGGCCCCGGTTCCGTAGCCCTGATCTCGCTCGAACTTCATGCCGCAACCGGGACAGTGTTTGTGCATGGTCCACCAACCGCTGAACAGGCCAGACGCTCCGCAGTGGGGGCATCGTTTGGTGAGTCCTCGCAGTACCGGTTTCATCGGTCGCCATGCTACGGCCTGTAAACCGATATGCTGGCTGTGTGCAACGCATGACACTCGGCCTGATGCAGAACCCCGTACGCGGCCTCCTCCATGGATCGGCGGCGGTGGCTTCGGTGGGTGGTCTGGTCGTTCTCATCGTGTCGACCCTCAACAACCGCCCCCGGATGGTTTCGATGATCGTCTTCGGGGTTTCGTTGATTGCCTTGTACACAACGAGCGCGTTATATCACTCGATTCCGTGGGGCGAACGCTGGAAGGCCCGGATGCAGCGGGTGGATCATTCGATGATCTTCTTACTCGTGGCCGGCTCGTTCACGCCGTTTGCCGTGAACCTGCTCGACGGCGGGTGGAGGATCGCCACCCTGGTCATCGTTTGGTCGGCATTTCTCATCGGGACGGTTGAACGGATCGTGTTCCACCGGGCCCGCGTTTGGCTACCGGTTGCGCTGGCCACGACGATGGGGTGCTTCGCGGTCGTGCCGCTCCCGGTCATGTCGGAACGACTTGCGCCCATCGGGGTGGGGTTCTTGCTGGCGGGTGGTATCGCCTACTTGATCGGAATGATCGCCTTTGCAACCAAACGGCCGCGCCTCTTTCCCCGAATTTTCTCCTACCACGAGGTCTTTCATGTCCTTGTCGTGGCCGGGTCCCTCTTTCACTTCGTGGTCGTTTTGAAGTACATCGTTCCGCTCACCTAGCCGATGTTCCTGGCCGAGACCGTTCATGTACGAGCCGACGTCGCCAACGAGGTGATAGGGCTGGTTCAGCCTCCCGCCGCGATACAGGATTTGTGATGGAGCCGCCCCGGATCGAGTACGACGTCGACGGATTGTTGGAAGCCAATGCCGCCGCTGACCCCTTCGACCAGTTTGCAGGCTGGTTTCAGGAAGCAGTCGAGGCAGATGTACCCGAAGCAAACATGATGACGCT